>JALFPC010000114.1 GCA_022782305.1 Prevotella sp.
TGTGATGCTCAATTGTGTGAAATCGATAACCACAGCATTAGTTGCTGCACTGATGAGCGCAAGCATCCAAAGCATTGAATAGCGTAAAAGTTTATTCATAACTTGAATTTATTAGTTAATTAATGATTTTGTTTATATTGCTTGCAAAGTTAGTAAAAAAAGTGGTTGATTATAGACAAATAGCAGTTAAAATGCCGTTACATATCCAATATTAACATTATTTGCCAAATGGGCAGTATTGTTTTTAATCAGAAATTACACCAATTATTTTGTTATTTCTATCATTTGCAGTACCTTTGCAACCTAATATATATACATCTAAATTAGAAATAACGAAACAACATATAAAACAGCGATGGAATATAATTTCAGAGAAATAGAAAAGAAGTGGCAGTCGGAATGGGTTGCCAACAAGACCTATAAGGTGAGTGAAGACGCTAATCGCGACAAGTTCTACGTGCTCAACATGTTTCCCTATCCATCTGGAGCAGGACTTCATGTAGGCCATCCGTTGGGTTATATAGCCAGCGATATCTATGCCCGCTACAAGCGTTTGTGCGGCTATAATGTGCTCAATCCCATGGGATATGATGCCTATGGTCTGCCCGCCGAGCAGTATGCCATTCAGACGGGTCAGCATCCTGCCGTTACCACTGTCAACAATATCAACCGCTATCGTGAGCAGTTAGATAAGATAGGCTTCTGTTTTGACTGGGATAGGGAAGTGCGCACCTGCGATCCTGGCTATTACAAGTGGACTCAGTGGGCATTCATCAAGATGTTCAACAGTTTCTATTGCAATAGTTGCCAGAAGGCCAAGTCCATCAGCGAGCTCATTGCCCATTTTGAGTCAGAAGGCACATCCGGTTTGGATGTAGCCCAGAGTGAGCCACTATCGTTTACCGCTGCTGAATGGAATGCCATGAACGAGAAGCGCCAGCAGGAAGTGCTTATGAACTATCGCATAGCCTATCTTGGCGAGACCATGGTAAACTGGTGTGCTGGTCTTGGCACTGTGTTGGCCAATGATGAGGTTGTAGATGGTGTGAGCGAGCGTGGCGGCTATCCTGTTGTTCAGAAGAAGATGCGCCAGTGGTGTCTGCGTGTCAGCGCTTATGCCCAGCGTCTGTTAGATGGTTTAGACAACATCGACTGGACCGACTCCCTTAAGGAAACCCAGCGCAACTGGATAGGCCGCTCTGAGGGAACAGAGGTAGAATTTAAGGTTAAAGACAGCGAACTCACCTTCACTATCTTCACCACCCGTGCCGACACCATGTTTGGAGTAACCTTCATGGTATTGGCTCCCGAGAGCGAGTATGTGAGCATGGTAACCACAGCAGAGCAGTTGCAGGCTGTCAACGACTATATCAGCGCCACCAAGAAGCGCACCGAGCGCGAGCGCATCTCAGACCGTCGTGTCACTGGAGTATTTACTGGTGCCTATGCCGTCAACCCCTTCACTGGCGATGCTATACCTATCTGGGTGTCTGATTATGTATTGGCAGGCTATGGCACAGGAGCCATCATGGCAGTGCCAGCCCACGACTCACGCGACTATGCCTTTGCCCGTCATTTCAATCTCCCCATCATTCCACTCATCGAGGGAGCAGATGTGAGCGAGCAGAGCTATGATGCCAAGGAAGGCATAGTATGCAATAGTCCATGCAAGGGCAAAGAGCAGGGTGGGGGATTGGTGCTCAATGGTCTCACCGTAAAGGAAGCCATTGCCGCCACCAAGCGTTATGTTGAGAGCCATGGTTTGGGCAGGGTAAAGGTCAACTACCGTCTGCGTGATGCCATCTTCTCTCGTCAGCGCTATTGGGGAGAACCATTCCCTGTATACTATAAAGATGGCATGCCATATATGATTCCTGAGGATAAGTTGCCACTGGAATTGCCAGAGGTAGACATGTATAAGCCCACCGAGAGCGGCGAGCCCCCCTTGGGTCATGCCAAACGTTGGGCTTGGGATACAGAGAAGAACGAGGTGGTAGACAAGAGCGAGATCAACAATACCACTGTGTTTCCACTCGAACTCAACACCATGCCTGGCTTTGCTGGTTCGTCAGCCTATTACCTCAGATATATGGATCCTCACGACAATGATGCACTTGTAAGTGAGTCAGCAGATCAATACTGGCAGAATGTAGACCTTTATGTGGGCGGTACCGAGCATGCCACAGGCCATCTCATCTATTCACGCTTCTGGAACAAGTTCCTTTATGACAATGGAGTGTCGTGCAAGGAAGAACCATTCCAGAAACTTGTAAACCAGGGAATGATTCAGGGTCGAAGCAATTTCGTATACCGCGTCAACAGCGATGACCACAGCAAGGCACCAGTCTTTGTATCACTTGGTCTCAAAGATCAGTATGATGTTACGCCTCTGCATGTAGATGTCAATATCGTCAGTGGTGATGTATTGGATATAGAAGCATTCCGCAACTGGCGTCCTGAGTATGCCGATGCAGAGTTTATCCTTGAGGATGGCAAGTATGTATGTGGTTGGGCCATAGAGAAGATGTCTAAATCGATGTTTAATGTGGTCAACCCCGATATGATAGTAGAGCGCTATGGTGCCGACACTCTCCGTTTGTATGAGATGTTTCTTGGTCCTGTGGAGCAGAGCAAACCTTGGGACACCAATGGTATCGATGGTTGCCACCGTTTCCTCAAGAAACTATGGGCATTGTTTTACAACAACCGCACCGATGAGTTCCTGCCCAACGACAGCGAGCCTACGCCTGCCCAGTTGAAGAGTGTTCATAAGCTTATCAAGAAAGTAACCCACGATATAGAGACCTTCTCTTATAACACCAGCATCTCAGCCTTTATGATCTGTGTAGGCGAGCTTGCCCAGGAGAAGTGCACCAATCGTGATTTGCTCTCGTCTATAGTAGTGCTGTTGGCACCCTTTGCCCCTCATATCTCTGAGGAGTTGTGGCATGCCTTGGGTCATGAGTCAACGGTATGCGATGCCCAATGGCCAGTATGCGACGAGCGTTACCTTGTTGAGTCAACCATCCAGTTGACCATCTCATTCAATGGCAAGGCCCGTTTCCAGAAGGAGTTTGCCGCCGATGCCACCAATGCCGACATAGAGCGTGAGGTATTTGCCGACGAGCGCACCTCCAAATATATGGATGGCAAGCAGGTGGTAAAGGTAATCATCGTGCCCAAGAGAATAGTAAACATAGTGATAAAATAAAGAGTCATGAATAGTCGCACCATATACTTGGAGGTCAAGGATTATGTCAATATCACCTTGGGACTGCTTCTCTATACCTTTGCCTTCACTGTCTTCATCCTGCCTTATGAGATAGTGACGGGAGGCATCACGGGTATCGGAGCCATAGTCTTCTATGCCACCAAGTTTCCGGTGCAATACACCTTCTTTATCATCAATGCTGCCCTCATCCTGGGCACATTGAAGATATTGGGGTGGCGATTTCTCACTAAGACCATCTATGCCACCTTCATGCTCACACTAATGCTTGAGGTGGCACAAGAACTTGTATTGCTGCCCGATGGCAGTTTCTATAAGTTACTTGGCGATGGCAATGATTTCATGTCTCTTGTGGTGGGATGTATCCTCACGGGCACCTCTCTTGCCATTGTATTTCTGAATAATGGTAGCACTGGTGGCACCGATATCATAGCGGCTGTGGTAAACAAATACCATAACATAAGTCTTGGTCGTGTGCTAATATTTGTAGACTTCTGCATCATAGGCAGTTCGCTGTTTATCGACTCTTTTGGCGAGATATACATCCGTTGCCGCAAGGTAGCCTTTGGATTATGCACCATCTTCATAGAGTGCACCATGCTCGACTATGTGATGTCGCTTCAGCGTCAGTCTGTGCAGTTTATGATCTTTTCAAAGAAATACCAGGAGATAGCATACGCCATAACCAAGACCACCGATCATACGCTTACCATTCTCGATGGTCATGGCTGGTATTCGGGCAAGGAAACCAAGGTGTTATGTCTGCTTGCCCGCAAGCGCGAGAGTGTGCATATATTCCGTCTCATCAAGAGTATAGACCCCGATGCCTTTGTAAGCCAGAGCAGCGTCATAGGTGTTTATGGTGAAGGTTTCGACCCTATAAAAATCAAGATTAAGAATATTGAAAACAACAAGGAGAAATGAAGATAGTATTTGCCACCAATAATGCCCATAAGTTGTCAGAGATACGCAGCATGGTGTCTGATGATATAGAGATACTGTCTCTTAAGGACATAGGTTGCGATGCTGATATTCCTGAAACGGGTTCCACATTTGAAGCCAATTCCATGCAGAAGGCACGTTATATCTACGACCATTATGGCATGAGCGTGTTTGCTGACGATAGTGGTCTTGAGGTTGACGCCCTTGGTGGTGCTCCTGGTGTCTATAGTGCCCGCTATGCTGGTGGTGATGGTCACGACAGCGAGGCCAACATGAGCAAACTGCTGCACGAACTCAATGACAATCCACACCGCACAGCCCGTTTCCGCACCGTCATATCATTGCTCCTCACTCCCGCTGATGCCGCCCGCCTACATCATGCTCCCGAGAGTCATTTCAGCGGATCCATAGAAGGCATTATTACACATGAGCGTAGGGGAGGAGAGGGGTTTGGCTATGATCCTATCTTCCAACCTGAGGGATACGATAAAACCTTTGCCGAACTGGGCAATGACATCAAGAACACTATCAGTCATCGTGCCCGTGCCGTGGCCCAACTGCTCAAGGTGCTAACTCTCACTATGCTGCTCCTGTTTATTGTTCCCTCGCTCTTCAACCATGGTGCCATGGCATCATTATGGAAAAACTATCTCTCATACAGCGACATACAACAGATAGAGAAGGGTAGGGGAAACGACCTTTATGTGAGGGCATCCAATGATGTATACCGATACAACCGTGCTGATGGCAGCATCACCACCTACGACCGCACCACTGGGCTCAACGACGTCTTTGTGTCAATGATATCCTACAATAGTCAGTCGGGCAGACTTGTCATCATCTACGACAATAGCAATATAGACCTGCTGGATGCCAATGATGACATTACAAATCTTCCAGACATCTATCAGAAGAACATGACTGTTGACAAGACAATCAACAGTTGCTTTGCCTATGGTCAGTATCTCTATCTTGCCGCAAACTATGGCATATCTAAAATAGACACACGCCAGGCTGTGGTCAGCGAGACATACATGTTTGATACTCCTGTCAACAAGGTAGCCATTTCTGGCTCTACCATCTATGCTCGCCTCAACAACGGCAATACCATGTCGGCACCTCTCAATGCCAACCTCATAGACAAGTCAAACTGGACCAAAGCCTCATCATTTCCATCTGTTGCCAATGCCAACGATGGTTACAATGAATACATCGATTTGGTGCGCACACTCAGTCCCGGCGGTCCCAAGACCAATTATTGCGGACTGGTAAGATACATTAACGGCAAACTCTATACAGCCAATGGATTTGGTTATCAGACTGCCCCTGCCAGCCTACAGATGTATGATGGCAATGAATGGACAGCCTTTGAAACAGATATCACCGCACAGACTGAGCATAGGTATATAAACCTCTTTTGCCTCGATGTAGACCCCAACGACGATACCCATGTGATGGCAGGAGGCCAGACAGGACTCTATGAATACCGCAACGGACAGTTTGTAAAGGAATACAATCGCCACAACAGCAAATTGCAGACTGTCAAGGATATAGAAGACAATACCAATCTTGGTGAGAACATACTTAGAGACTATACCGAGGTTACATCACTCATCTATGATCGTGAGGGCAACCTATGGTTGGGCAATGGCTACACCAAGAGTTCATCTCTCTTCAAGGTGCCCAAGGATGGCGGCGAATGGGAGTCACACCACCAGCCATCGTTTATGACCACGGGCAAAAACTATTCCATGACCACCCTCTATGGCATGATGATAGACAGTCGCGGCAAGATGTGGTTTACCAACAACAACTGGACAATGGCATCTGTGGTGCGCTATGATATGAACAATAAAACAGCCGATGTTTACAAGACCTTTGTAAACCAAGACAACACCAAGTATGATATTTATTATGTGCCAGCCATAGCCGAAGACCGCAACGGCAATATATGGATAGGCACAGACAAGGGAGCCTTTTATATCTCAGCCACTGAGGCAGCGGCAAACTCCTCAGCCACTCCCATATTCAATCAGTTTAAGGTGCCACGCAATGATGGTACCAACTATGCCGACTATCTTCTTTCTGATGTATACATCACATCTATTTATGTGGATGGCGGCAATCGCAAATGGTTTGGCACCAGTGGCAATGGTGTCTACCTCATCAGCAGCGACAATATGGAGGAGATACACCATTTCACCAAATCAAACAGTAGCCTCATATCAGATAATATCATATCCATAACATCCAATGAGCAGACGGGCGAGATATTCTTCGGTACCGACCGTGGTCTCTGCTCATACATGAGTGATGCCACGGCACCCTCAGAGCAGATGAACAAGGATAACGTATATGCATGGCCCAATCCTGTGGAACCCGGTTATAGCGGCATGGTCACCATCAATGGTCTCTCTTTTGATGCTGATGTCAAGATAGTGACAGCGTCTGGATATTTGGTAAACGAGGGCAGGAGCAATGGCGGCAGTTATAGTTGGGACCTCACCGACCGCAGCGGCAAGCGTGTGGCTTCTGGAATATATAATGTGGTTACCGCCCATAGCGACGGCAGCAAGGGCACGGTATGCAAGATAGCCGTAGTGAGATAAAAACCAATGATGTCATAGTTTCATAATCATGAAGAAAGCCATAATAGTAATATTGCCCTTGTTGCTCATAGCCGTATGCATGCTTGAGCCCACCTTTGACGACTGGACATATTTCACTACACCCTATTATGACTTTGATACTAACATCATAGACCGTCTTATACCACGCTATAGTTACTGGCGACCCTTCGATTGCCTCTTTGGTTTGCTGCTCACCATAGACCATCGCCTCTTTCCATTGCTCAATCATATAGCAGTATTCATTGCACATGTAATGTCGGCACTGATGGTATACAAACTTGGTCGCATGCTTTCGTTGTGCAAGAAGTCGGCATGGGTAGCCACCCTGTTTTTCTTCTTCTCTCCAGCCATGCTTGGCACTGTGTTGGGCATAGACTCGCTCAATCAGGCCTACAGTCATCTCTGGGGCATGATAGCTATATATGCATATCTGCATGGTCGTCATTCATTGTGGATACTATGTGCCCTTCTGTCACTCTTCTGCAAGGAAAACGGCATAGCCTTTTTCTTCATCCCCATCATTATCAAATGGGCAATAAACAGAGATAATATCCTGCTGTCATTGCGCAATCTATGTGTATCATTGGCCGTGATAGGCTTATATTTTCTAATAAGGGTTATATTGGAGAGCGATGCAGTATATATAAACGAAGAATATTTCGACTCGCCAGTGCTGCGTATAGCCAACAATATAATACGCTTTGTGTCGCTTTCGCTTATACCCATAGACTATGTCAGCATAGCCACTGAAGCCACACGCAATTATCCATTGGCCCTCGTCACCCTTGCCCTTTCGATGCCTTTCATGATTATGCTTGTGGTAAAGGGTCGCCACACTCTGCGCAGTCCTTTATTTGTATCACTGATGGTAAGTG
This sequence comes from Prevotella sp., assembly GCA_022782305.1. Lineage (GTDB taxonomy): Bacteria > Bacteroidota > Bacteroidia > Bacteroidales > Bacteroidaceae > Prevotella. The sequence continues at coordinate 7,677 of JALFPC010000114.1, forward strand.
CTTTGGTGGCAGCAGGGCCCCATATAGCCACCCTCTTCACCACCATGCATGCATACGCTGGATTGGGACTCATCTCCATAGCCATAGGCATGCTGTGGCAAAACAGCAATATAAAAGAGGAAACAATATTCAGAAATCCTTATCTTATAGCCTTTCTCCTCTCGTGTATGATCATAGACACTCACCATTGGTATTGCTCCTATGAGTCAGGTCAGCAAGGCAAGCGTATGGCAGAGAAAGTATTGAAAACCATACACCCCAAGCCCAAACTATGTGTGTTGTATATAGACACCAACGAGAGCAAATATTCATCATTCTGTGTCATTCCCTATGATGCATTTGGTTGGGGCAAGGCAGTGCGCCACTATGGCGATGGCATCAATCCCGCATATATAGACAATTACACCTTCAAACCCAATGATACCACAGCCATTCATCATTATGTAGATTCCATACACACAGAGGGATATCAGGATGTGCTGGTGGTGGAAGGCAACGAGATAGACACATACAGCAAATGGTTAGAAAAGAAGTATAATGCGAGATAGACAGTTAGACATATTACGTGGATTCACAATGATACATATAGTATGTGTCATCCATGTATTATGGTTTTTCGGTTTAGCTCGCGAACCACTCTTCTCCTTTCTTCTCTTTGAGATGCCCGCCATATTCTTTATTGCAGGCGCATCGCAGAGGATAAAGAATAATGGCAACAACAAAGATAATTATTATCATAGTGGCAATAATAATAGTGGTATATGGTCAGATCTGTTGTCACTTGGGCTCAACAGAATTCGTCGCATACTCTTTCCCTATTGGCGTTTTCTTATTGTATTATATCTCTTTCTTGCCATTATCACTTTTTTGCCCATAGACGTCATGTCTATAGATATAACAGCGCTCACATGGCAAGAGATAATAAAAACCATTATGACTGGCGGATGCACTCATATCCCATACTATGGCTACACATGGTTTATATCCTGCTATCTCATTATTATTCTCTCATTGCCAATACAGCAGCGCTTGCTCAATCATATTGACCATCGCCTCTACTTAGGTCTCAATATTCTGTTGGTTATAGTCATGTCGTATGCTCATTTCCCTGTGGCAGACATTGAAATCCACAACTTGCCCGTCTATAACACATTCTTCATAGCAGGATATATATACTATCGTGGCCTACCATTGCGCAATGTGGCATTAGCAGCCATTGCCTGCATTATGCTCACAATATGGTTTATATCCAATGATAAATTCTTCTCTTTGCAGGCACATAAATTCCCTGCTGACTATATATTCATGGTATATGGCATGGCAGCGATAAGCACTGTATCAGTCATCATATCCATACTGAAACCATATATAGGCAATAAATCAAAAAGAGTGATATATGCCATAGCCAAACCATGGAATACCTATGGCTATGATATTTATCTCTATCAGACTATATATTACATCATCGTTACCGTAGTAGTATATCCATGGGCAATGAGGTGTTCAGACATCAGCATCCAGTTTACGCTACTGTTCATATCCATATACTTATCTGCAATGATTATCCCACTGTGGATAACTATGTGGAAAACAGTATGGAAAACTCGTTTATAACCCATTTACAATAATAATCAGTTATCCACATTATCCACACATAACACATGGTCATTATGATATCCACATACATATTATACGGTTATCAACAAAGATTTCCACATAAAAAATACTCGTATATATCAGATTATTAGTATATTTGCAGTCGATATCAACATATCCACACTATATCATCTAATTCATTCCTATTTTTTAGAAAAGAAAAGAGAAAAAATAAAGATTATGATACAGAAAGCAGAAGCGATACGCAAGATGTGCGCAGACAAGAAGGCAGTGATACTGGCGCACTATTACACCAATGGTGAGATACAGGATGTGGCCGACTTTGTTGGCGACTCACTGGCACTGGCTCGCAAGGCTGCCGAGACAGATGCCGAGATTATAGTAATGTGCGGAGTGCATTTCATGGCCGAGACATGCAAGTTGCTCAGTCCCGACAAGAAAGTGCTGTGCCCAGACCTCAATGCTGGTTGCTCTTTGGCCGACTCTTGTCGTGCCGAAGATCTGTTGCGCTATAAGCAGGAGCATCCAGACCATCTCATAGTAAGTTATGTAAACACCACAGCTGCCGTAAAGGCACTCACAGATATTGTGGTCACCTCGGGCAATGCCCGCAAGGTGGTAGACAGTCTGCCTGCCGATGCAGAGATACTATTTGGTCCCGATCGCAATCTTGGTGCTTATATCAACAGTGTTACGGGCAGGCAGATGCATCTCTGGGAGGGTGGCTGCCATGTGCATGAGCGTTTCTCTCCCGAGGCCATAGTCAGTCTTAAGGCCCAGCATCCCGATGCTCCTGTATTGGTGCATCCCGAATGCAAGTCGCAGGTTGTTGCCATGGCCGATGTTGTTGGCAGCACAGCTGTATTACTCAGCCATGCTGCTCAGTCAGACCAGCAGGAGTTTATAGTGTGCACAGAGAGTGGCATCTTGCATGAGATGCAGCGTCAATGTCCCAATAAGACTTTCATCCCAGTGCCGCCTGAGGTAGGCGAGGGCACCATAGGTTGCCATTGTAATGAGTGCAGTTATATGAAACTCAATACCATAGACAAACTTTATGATACTCTGCTCAACGAGACACCCGAGATAACTATCGATGCAGATATTGCCGAAGCAGCTGTGCGCCCAATCCAACGCATGTTGGAGATTAAATAATGTATATATATAATGTCAATACGCAAGTTAAAGACCATAGAGATACAGAGATTGTCATTGGATGCCTATCGTCAGGCATCCAAGACTCCTCTCACGGTAGTGCTCGATGATGTGCGTTCCATGCATAATGTAGGTAGTGTGTTTCGCACCTGCGATGCATTCCGCATTGAGCGCATACTGCTCTGCGGCATCACTCCCATGCCTCCTTCCGCTGAGATACACAAGACAGCCCTTGGAGCCGAAGACTCGGTAGAATGGATGCATTTCGACCGTTGTGAAGATGCTATATCATGGTTGCGCAATCATAATCATCGTATCTATTGCCTTGAGCAGGCTGAAGGGTCTGTGGATCTCGACTCTTTTATCGTGCCCGAAGGTGCTGATGCTTTAGCTCTTGTGCTGGGAAATGAGGTAAAAGGAGTGCACCAGTCTGTTATAGACCTCAGTGATGGATGCATAGAGATAGCTCAGTATGGCACCAAACATTCTCTCAATGTAAGTGTGGCGGCTGGCATAGCGATATATTCGATAACCAAACTACTGAATAGTTAATAACTGTCAGTACACTAACAATATTATTATTTTATAACTAACAACTATCAACTACTAATTATGAATAAACAACTATCTTTTAGGCTATTTTCGGTATCCATAGCGTTTAGTGCCCTTTGCAGCCTTGAAGTAGCGGCACAAGTACCGCTCATCTTTTCTCCTTCTGATCCAGGCATACAGTTGCCTGTGCGTTGGGGTATGGATGTGGCATGGGTAAGCAAACAAAATATGCAGAAAGGTATCAATCATATTGGTATGGATAATCTGTCGGTGGTGCGTGGCAGTTTTCAGGCCACCGAACCATTGATTAATGATACCGAACTGACCGAGTCGCAGATATCGATGCTCAAGACACGTAATGAGGTAGCCAATCTCATGGGCACTCATGTAGACATGATATTGAATATAGACCAGGAGGCAGGCATCAACAGTTATTATGTTACCAACCAACGTGCTAATGTGAGCCGCTGGTGCCAGATGATGAAAGCCAGTGTCAAATGGATTCATGCCAACACCACACATAAGGTTATTGCCTTGTCGCCATTCAACGAACCTGATTATGGTTGGGGTCAAGGCAACATGTCTGACCTGCGCGCCATTTGCAAGGCTGTGAAAGAAGATCCTGAATTGCCTGGCATGCTCATCACTGGTGGCAACACACTAAACAACGACAAGGCTCTCACATGGTATAACTATATCAAACCTTATGTAGACTGGGGCAATACCCATCAGTTGGCAGGCTCTTTCGACACCTTTGCTGATTTTTATAAGAAAGTGGTTAGCGATGGTTTGCATGCCTATGCCGACGAGATGCATAATGTGGGTGAGGCTATGATAGCCGCCAACTATGGTTTGCAAACAGGTATATGGTGGGGATTCGACAGTCGTGCACGTGGTGAGTTCTGTAGCATAAGCAATCATGGTAGCCGCATTGCATACGGTGAAGACCGAAATAGTTGGACTGCTGCATCAGTATATCGATATGATGATGGTTATGACCAAAGTAGCATAAAAAAGGTGAAAGCATTCATAGGTTCATCTGAGCGTCAGGCCAACACCAAGGAGTGGTTGTTTGTAAACAAAGATGGAGTGGCCAGTTTTGATGGCTCTGAGCCTTCTCATTACCATGTGGTCGAGATACCGGGCGGCACGGGCTATCAAGGGGGCCAGACAAACGCAGAATGCGTCATAGACGTATATTATGGTGATGATATACCTCCCATATCTCTGTCGGGCACTTACAAGATAGTAAACAAGGCCACTTCTACACTACTCAGCCAGTCGGGCAGCAGTATTGACATGACTAAACCGGCTGCTACCACCTCTCTTGTGCAGCAGTGGCAGGTGAAGCGTGTGCCAAACCGCATAGGTGGCGATTTCAGTTTCTATTCTGTCAAATCTGCCAATGATGGTCGCAATATAGACGTAGAGAATTTCTCTTGCGAATCCAATGCCAACATCATCGCTTGGGGCAACGAAACTCCAAGTAGCAATCAACAGTGGTATATGGAGTATGCAGGCAATGGGTATTATCGCATCCGCAATCGTGAGAGTGCACTTATGCTTACTGCTAAATCTAAATACAGCATCAATCATGTGGGAGTAACCCAGTATGAGGCTTTGTCTGGAGAGGATGCCAACCGCCAGTTGTGGCGTCTGCTGCCTATAGATGCCCCTATAGACACTGTAGCGCCTGCTGTGCCTTCTTCTCTCAATGCCGTGGGCTATGGAGCGTCTGTAGCGCTTGATTGGGCTCCATCGGCCACAAAGGGTGTAACATATAATATCCTTCGCAGCACTGATGGACAGAATTTCAATACCATTGCACGTAATATATCTGGTGTAACATTTACAGATAGTACTGCCCTCTATGGTGTAAAATACTATTATAAGGTGAGGGCACGCAGTCAGTCGCATATTCTCTCTGCAGCGTCTGAGGCAGCAGAAGGTCAGGTAACGGGCAGCAATACTCTTGTCTATGCCCTCTCCACCCATCCTGCCGCTTATCAGGAGGCTAACAGAGGTAATATCCTTGAGGGGGCTACTGGTGGATTTTTGCTTCCATCGTTTGTTGGTTCTCATAACAGCATGACTATAATGATGTGGGTAAACATGCCATCTTCACCCGCCATGTGGTCGCGTCTGTTTGATTTTGGCAATGGCACTGACCAGTATCTCTTCCTCACTCCTCGCTCTTCTTTGTCTACCATGCGTTTGGCTGTCAAGGATAACAACAATGAGCGTACCTTGGATATAGACATGCCTTCTAATGACGAATGGCATCATATAGCCGTCACTATCTCTCCATCGTCGGCAGCCATTTATGTGGATGGTGCAGAGGCTGGTAGTTCGGAGTCTTTGGGTGTAAGCATGCTGTCAATGCGTCCGCTGCTCAATTACTTAGGCAAGAGCCAGTTTGCTGCTGATCCTAAGTTCAGTGGTCAGATTGATGATTTGCGCATCTTCAATTATGCTCTTACTCCATCAGAGATTACTGCCCATATCAATGGAGATGTTACAGCAATCTCTACACCTATGTCGCCATCCTGTTCTGATTCTCCATCCTTTGGTTTGGATGGTCGCAAGCATAATGGTGGCAAGGGAATAAGGATTATAAACGGCAAGAAAGTAGTGGTGAAAAGGTGATATATACCTTTTCTCACTACCCAACATAATACTGATTTGAGGCTGCCTGCGGCATCTCGCCGTTGGCAGCCTCGTTGTGTTTTTATAGATATTTTCTACTTACTGATTGTTGTTATTGTGAATACACTTTTTTATTTACGTTGCAAATATACAATAAATAAAAGCAGTGTTTTATTACAATTCTGTTTTTAGTGTAAGATTGCTCATCAATAATGTGTAAGATTGTATAATAAACCTTACACTTTTATTTGTTTTTGTTGGCATCACGCCATTCTGTGGGGGTGAGACCAGTGGCATCCTTAAACTTGTTTTGTAGATAATTGCGTGATGAGAATCCGCATGCCTCGGCAATGGTTTCGTTTGAATAGTCACCATGCTCTATTATCATGCGCTTAGCTTCTTCGAGTCTGATATCAGAGAGCCATATACGGAATGTCTTGCCCTCCACCTCCTTGATATACTGCACAAGCATGCGCTTGGATAATCCCAGTCGCACTGCCAGTAGGGCACTGTTGATATCTGATGAACTATATCCATGGTTATTGCGCCACAACTCAAGTTTTTTCCTTATTATCTCTCTTTGCTCGAGGTTAAGCATCTTCTTTTCCTCTTTCTTATTGTAGGTATTGTCATTAGCATCTTTTATTTCTTCTTCCTCTTTTTCTTCATTGATAATCTGGCTCACGTTATGGATATTGAATCCCAGGGTTATGAAACTTGTAATAAATAAGAGAATGGCAAACAGTTCGAGTGTACCCACTATGGCCAGTAGCGGCAGATAATAAATGCATAGCGACACAAACAATCCGAGCATAAGCATCAGAAAATTGCTTGTTTTTAGAAAAATACTAAATTGAATCTGCATTTGTCCCGACTCTTCATCCACCATTTTCTTTATCTTTTTTATTTGTCTTGATGGGTAGATAACGCAAAAGAGCAGGCTGACAACAAATAATACTCCCATAGCCTTCATGGCCATATCCATATGCAGACTGCCATAGTGGTAGTAGCCTATTGCAAAGCATAATAGTATGAGTGCCATGTTGAGTGTAGACACCTGCACATATCTTTTCTTTATACGTTTGCTACCCACAAGTGCTACCGACGAATATGACAGAATATATGCTGCGGGAGAATAAAAGAGAATATTGATCACTGCGCCCACATCGTCGCCTTGTGCTCTGAAACCATACAATATCTGCAAGGCATACTGTATGGTAAGCAGTAGCATGGCCACCACCAGCAACCATCTTGTCTGCTCATATTCCTTATTGGTATCAGGCTGTTGAAATCGTGATATCACCAAAATGGCTCCCATCACCATCGATATGGTCATGGCTCCTGTCTGCAGTGCTACCAGCAATACATTTGTTTCTTGCATATTATTTTGTCTCTTTATATTGCGCAGAATAATCTGCTTGTCACTTCACCTGCAAAAATACACCATTTTTTATTCTATTGTCCAGTCGGAGATAGTTCTTCGCTCCATATCGAAATTGATGCCCACCTTCACCGTAGGTAATCCGCAGAGTGCAAACTTGGATGCATAATCCTTGAGGTTTATCTGCCTCATGGCAGCCTCGGCACTTCTGTTCATTTTCAGTTCAAAGAGATACAGGGCCTTGGCAGTCTTCATCACTATATCCACACGACCGGTAGGGGTGTGAATCTCTACATCGGCAAAATAACTGGAGAGTAGCGTGAAGATAAT
>JALFPC010000047.1 GCA_022782305.1 Prevotella sp.
CATACACGGCAAATCCGCATGAGGTGGTATTGGCATAATAGTTGTTGAGACGCGAGTTTATCACCCATTGCGAGTATCTGACCCCTTCGTTGAATGAGAAGTCGTCTTGTGCTATGGTAGTTTGCGTTTGAAGCCATCCCATCATCATCGCCAAGATAATGACCAGTTTATGATTATTGTGGATAGTAATTTTGTTGTTTGATCTGTTGTTTGATTTGTTGTTTGGTTTGTTGTCGATTAGTATCATAGTAGTTTGCTGTAATTGATTTAAAGGTGCGGCGAGTGTGGCCGTACCTCCTATGCAAATGCGCTTTTTATATAAATGTGTTATTTGCGCTTCTTTTTAAATAGACGCCCATATTGGCTGGTCAGCTTTCTCATGAGCATAAAGGCATCAAAAGCGGTGATGGCATTGCTGATGATGCTTGTAATCATCTCCCCCTTGTTGTTGGCCTTTTGGGGTGTAGCCAACGAATTCCATAGGCTATGGATGCCATCGCCCTTTTCTACAAGCATTTCGCTTATTTCTTGCTTGCGCCTTGATATTTCTTCCAGTGTGATATTCTCTGTAGTAGGTTGCATGTCATTGATAATGGTTATAGGGGTAATGTCAACTGAGCAGAATGCTGGCAAGCAGTTTGACCAGCGGCCGCTCTATCCATGCCTTCCTGTTTACCAATACCAGTATGATAAACAGCAGGTATACGGCGGCAATCACGGCAAAACCGCCAGCCTCGCCAAGATAAGGGGTGAGCAGATACACAGCCGAGAAAGACAGGTATAAGAGCATTCCCGATATGAGGATGATCATGATGACGCCCACCACAAGAGCAGTAGACAGTTTGACCATCTTTTCCACCACATCGTACTTAAGATAGTCTTTCTTAAGCACGATGTAGTCTTTGAGGGATTCTATCAATTCGATGATAGACTCTACATTCTTGTCACTTGATAGCATACTTTACGTCTGTAGGTGATAAATGTCTTGTTGCACTTATTCCTCTGGAGTCACCTCTTGGATACCGTCTACGAGGTCGTCAACATCCTTGCGGCTCAACTTGATGTTGTGCTTCTTGAGAAACTCGTCCACAGCACTACCTATCTTTGTACGTGTGTCGCTGCCCTTTTCAGGAGCAAGCAGCAGACCGATAGCTGCACCAGCAAGGGCGCCGCCGAGGAATGCTCCGATATAACCTAAGTTCTTCATAGTCGTAATGATTTAAAAAGTTACACATTCTTGTTATCACGAGCAAATATAGTCATTTTATTAATAATGACCTCTATTTAGAGTATCATTTTTTGTTAAAATCACACTATTTTGCCCATTTAACAAACTTTATTAGCCATTTCAAGCCAAATTAGACAGATATTTTGTAACTTCGCAAACAGAATTCTGCACACTGTGTCATTGTGCCGCCAAACGATGCACAGGATGCTGATTTCGTTCAGACAAGAATATAATAGATAATGTATAACTAAACACATTCAATTTGAGATGAAAAAGACTATGGTATTATGCGCCGGATTGACTCTGGCTTTTGCGTTTACAGGGTGTAAGTCAAGCGAAAGCGCTTACAGAAAAGTATATGAAAAGGCAGCTGTCGAGGAGGCCGCAAAACCAGCCGCTCCCGAGGAAACGCCCAATGTGGTGGCACCAGTATTGACAGAGAAACCAGCTGATCAGGTTAAGGTGGTAGACAATGCCGACAATGTGCAGGTAAAAGAAGAAAACGTGTCTCTCATCAATGGTAGCGGACTCAAGAATTTCAGCGTGGTGGTTGGTTCGTTTATGAACCAAGCCAATGCCGAGGGCCTTCAGGCTACTCTCAAGCAGCAGGGCTATGATGCACAGTTGGTAAAAAATACCGAGCGCAACATGTTTAGAGTTGTGGCCACCACTTTCGACAACAAGGCAGATGCTGCAGCAAGCCGCAACGAACTCAGACAGAAATACGAGGGCGCTTGGTTGCTCTATCAGAAATAATCATCCGCTAACAATAAATAAGCAGGATGGGCAGAATCCTTTCCATCGATTATGGTAAAAAACGCACGGGGTTGGCAGTCACCGACCCCTTGTGTATTATTGCTGGGGGGCTGGCCACCGTGCCAACCGACCAACTAACCAAATTTCTCAACGATTATATCAGTCGCGAAACCGTTGACCTCATAGTGGTGGGCGAACCCATGCAAACCAATGGGCAACCAAGCGAAAACCTCCAGAGGGTGAGGGAGTTCGTAATGAAATGGACCGCACAACACCCCGACATACCAGTGCAATGGTATGACGAGAGATATACATCCGTGCTTGCGCATAGAGCCATGATAGATGGCGGACTCAAAAAGAAAGCAAGGCAAAACAAAGCACTCGTTGACGAAATCAGTGCCACCATCATCCTGCAGAGTTATATGGACAGCAGAAAATTTCAAATAGACAGATAAGTAAACCATGATACTACCTATTTATACCTTCGGACAACCCGTGCTGCGCAAGGTGGCACAGGATATCACACCCGACTATCCCGAACTCAAGACACTCATTGCCGACATGTTTGAAACTCTCACTCAGGCCGATGGGGTGGGGCTGGCAGCTCCTCAGATAGGACGAGATATCAGAGTGGTGGTAATAGATCTCGACGTGCTCAAGGAAGACATGCCCGAATATGCTGACTTTAGAAAGGCATATATAAACCCGCATATCGTAGAGTATGACGACACCAAGACAGAGTCGATGGAAGAGGGATGCCTCAGTGTGCCAGCCATACACGAAAAAGTGGTGAGGCCCACACGCATCCATGTAACATACCTCGACGAAGATTTCAATCCACACGACGAATGGGTGGAGGGCTATCTTGCTCGTGTCATGCAGCACGAATTCGACCACCTCGAGGGAAAGATGTTTGTAGACCGTATTTCACCACTGCGCAAACAGCTCATCAAAAACAAACTCAAGTCGCTGCTCCAGGGTAGGTTCAGATGCGGATACACCACCAAACTCTTGCCAAGGAAATAAATGAAGAAAAGAGGGTTTTCGGCTCTTGCCGCCTGTTTGATCTCCATCAGCACGCTGGCACAGTTTAATACAGACAGACTGCTGACCATCGGACGGAGTGCACTGTATTACGAAGATTATGTGCTCTCCATCCAATATTTCAATCAGGCCATCAGCGCAAAACCTTACCTCTATGAACCATGGTTTTTCAGAGCCGTGGCAAAATATTATCTCGACGACTATCTCGGCACCGAGGGCGACTGCAATGAAGCCCTCAGCCGAAATCCCTATGTGGCCAATATCTATGAACTTAGGGGATTGGCACGCATACAACTCAAGAAATTCCATGAAGCCACAGATGATTATACCATGGCTCTCAAATATGACCCCGAGAACCGAAGCCTGTGGCACAACCGCATACTATGCCGCATTCAAGACAAGGATTATGAGGCTGCAACGGCAGACCTTGACTCATTGCTCAACAGGTGGAAGACCTACTCTCCTGGCTATCAGATGCGTGCAGAGATTCTCATGCATCAGAATGATACCGCCAATGCTATCGTGGCGCTCGACAAAGCTCTCGACATCGATCCTTATGACGGAAGGGCATGGGCTGTGAGAGCATCGCTAAGCATAGATAAAGAGCAATGGAAAGAGTCGGAGCAATATCTTGACAAGGCCATTCATTATATGCCCAAGGATGCTTCGCTCTATATCAATCGTGCTCTCGTAAGGCTCAAGCAAAATAATCTGCGTGGAGGCATGGCAGACTATGACATGGCACTCGATATTGACCCCAACAACTTCTTAGGACATTATAACCGCGGACTGCTGCGTGCACAAGTGGGCGACGACAATAGGGCCATAGAGGATTTCGATTTCGTGCTCAATCTCGAACCCGAGAATATTATGGCGCTCTTCAATAGGGCTCTGCTGCTCGACAAGACTGGCGAACTGCGTGCTGCCATTAGAGATTATACAAAGGTGATAAACGAGTTTCCAAATTTTTGGGTAGGACTACAGCACCGCGCAGCATGTTATCGCAGGCTGGGAATGATCAAAGCGGCAGAGAAAGATGAATTCAAGGTGTATGAGGCGCAACTCAACAAACGACTCTTCGGTAAGCAGCCGCGACTCAACAAGGAGCAGATGCGCAAAAAAAGCGATATAGACCTCGACAAATACAATCAATTGGTGGTGGCAGACGAAGAAAACAATGGGCCCGACTATTCAAGCAAATACCGTGGAAGGGTGCAGAATAATAAAGCTGAGATGGACTATATGCCGATGTTTGAACTAACATACATCAAAGAAGAGAATGAGGTGCATCCCAACATCAACTACGATAGAATTGTGGACGACTACAACCGCCGCAATCCACAAAACTGCATGTATGTATCTGTGTCAACAGCCAATACCTATAAGGATACAGCCAACAGGTTCTTCGTCATGGCCGACAGTTTGAGCGAGCGCCTGGATTCTTACCGCAGCATTGATGCCCACATGGCCGACATCCTCTTGCAGCGTGCTGTGGCCAGCATGGCCGTGCAGAATATGGAGGCTGCCGATGACGACCTCTCGAGATGCTTAGCCATAGACTCATGCAATGTGATGGCATTATGGCAGAGGGCTGCCTGCCGACAGAAAACTAACCTCTTCAATGCCTCCCTTGGCACCGACATACAATTGCAGTCGGCCAATGTTATCTCAGACCTGAGCAAGGCCATAGAGTTGGTTCCCGACAATCATTACCTTCTCTACAATCTTGGCAATGTATATGTGTTGGTGCGCAATTATCCCATGGCCATCGACTGCTATACGCGTGCCATCATCCTCGACCCAAGCCTGGCAGAAGCCTATTTCAACCGCGGCTTATGCCATTATCACCAGGGTGATGCCGCCAATGCCATCTCTGACCTGAGCAAGGCAGGAGAGCTCGGTCTCTATACCGCCTACAGCATACTGAAAGGCATTGTGGCAGAAAAAGGCAAATCCAAGTAATATTTGTCTTGAGTTTAATAACCCATAGTTAGCATCTTATGAATATTGAGCAAGTCAGGGATTATGCTTTGTCGCTCAAAGGAGTGACTGAAGATCAGCCGTTTGGCGATGATAATATCACATTTCGTATAGAAGGAAAGATTTTTATGTGCCTATGGCTTGGCGACAACAACCTCGAAAGCGAGTCATTCCAACAGAGGTTTGCAATCAAACTATCACCTGAGAGAAACGAGGAACTAAGGGCACAAAACACCGCTGTGACACCAGCATGGCATTGGAACAAGAAACACTGGAGCGACATATTTTATTCGTCGCTTCCCGACGAGTTGCTCATGGCATGGATACAGGAATCATACCTTCTTGTGGTGGCCAAACTGCCCAAAGCCATACGGCAATATTACTTATAAGATTGCATTTATTGCCTACGTATTTACGTTTTTATTGAAAGGTAATGTATTTCTTATCCAATGTTTTATTACGTTTTCAATTAGTCTCCCGCATAAATCATGACGGAATAACAATTAATCAAATAAAGTAACTCAAAGAGGGGATAATCGACTTAATAAATATTGTTGAAGATTTACATAATTGCCTGTTGCTATTTTCTCACATTGCCTGTTGTTATTTTCATATAACGGGCAATTGAGTTATGTTCCGCAGTGCTGAACGTATATTCCGCAGTGGTGAACATATATTCGTAAACCACCCATATAACGTAAGGTAGGATGAAACAGGAATATTACCTTTGCTTCCAATTTCAAAACATCATGAAAATGGAGTGTAAGGAGTATTTCGAGTATGTAATTCAGGACTATAATCAGCTCCGTAATGGTCGCAGCCTGCGAAAGTATTGTAAAGATGAGGCAATAGACTATGATTGGATCATCAAGTTTAAGAAAACCTATCCTGTCAAATCAACAGAAAAGGAAGAACCTGCAGAAGGGTTTGTTCCCCTTGCCGTCACAGAAGAGCCGG
>JALFPC010000076.1 GCA_022782305.1 Prevotella sp.
TGCAGTGTGAAAAGTGGCAGGGTGCATCATTGGTACAAATTACGTTGGAGAAGATGGTGGCATTTGAGCATACTTGAGATGGTTAAAGATTTTCTGTCTTTTTCTTGCATAATTAGATTATTTGCAGTACTTTTGCAACTGATTAATGAATTTACACGAAAATCGTATGAAAAAGACAGTCTTATCCATTATAGTAGTAGCGGCTATCACAATGATGTTTGGTAGCTGTTCGAGCACCAAAGATATAGCATATTTCAAAAACAGCGATACCGTAAGCCTTGAAGCATCCAAAGTGCTCTACGATGCGAGAATTATGCCCAAGGATATCCTTACTATCACCGTGAGCACCACCGAAGACGAGGCTGCCAAACCCTTCAACCTCACCGTGCCCACGGCTATGAACTCATCAGCAAACCGCTCGCTAACCAATCAGCCCGTGCTGCAAAACTATCTCGTAGACAACGAAGGATATATAGACTTTCCACGAATAGGAAGAGTAAAACTGCTCGGTATGACAAAGTCGCAGGCCGAAGAGTATATACTCGGTCAAATCAAACCATACATGAGCGAAACAGAAAAACCCATAGTGACAGTGAGAATGGCCAACTATAAATTCTCGGTGCTCGGAGAGGTTAACCGCCCAGGCATGTATACTGTGTCAAACGAGAAGATATGCATACTGGAAGCTCTGGCACAGGCTGGCGATATGACCATCTATGGTGTGAGAAACAATGTCAAACTGATACGCGAGGATGAAAACGGACAGAAATCCATACATATCCTCAACCTCAATGATGCCAACCTCATCAACTCACCATATTACTATCTGCAGCAGAATGATGTGGTGATAGTGCAACCAAACAAGGTAAAGGCACAGAACTCAAGCGTGGGTAGCATGACAACACTGTGGTTCTCAGCCACATCTATTCTCATCTCACTCACATCTCTGCTCTATAACATACTTCAATAATAGTAAACCACCGCATACCTAATATATTATTACAAAGACAATATGTGTGGAATAGTAGGATACATCGGCGATAAAGAAGCATTCCCAATACTAATCAAAGGACTGAGAAGGCTGGAATATCGTGGATATGATAGTGCCGGAGTGGCTCTGATCAATGATGATAACAATCTGAATGTTTGCAAGGCCAAAGGCAAGGTGGACGACCTGGTCAATTACTGCACCGACAAGAACGTGAGCGGCACCGTGGGAATAGCACACACTCGCTGGGCCACACACGGCGAACCATCGCAGGTAAACGCACACCCACACTATTCGCAATCGCATAATCTGGCTATCATACACAACGGCATAATAGAAAACTATGCTGATTTGAAAAAGAAACTGGTGGCGAAGGGTGTGACCTTCCAGTCAGACACCGATACCGAGGTGCTGGTGCAACTCATTGAGTATGTGCAGGAGCGCAAGAAAGTAGACCTGCTTACCGCCGTGCAACTGGCGCTGAGAGAGGTGATAGGAGCATACGCCATAGCATTGCTCGACCGCCGCGACCCCGAACAGATCATCGCCGCACGCAATCAGAGTCCACTTGTGGTGGGAATAGGCGATGGTGAGTTTTTCCTTGGTTCTGATGCCAGCCCTATAGTGGAATATACCGACAAAGTGGTGTATCTCGAAGACGGCAACATTGCAGTGTTGCGCAAGGGCGAAGACCTGAAAGTGGTGAACAGGCTCAACAGGGAACTGAATCCCGAAATACAAACCGTGGATATAAACCTTGGTCAACTGGAGAAAGGCGGTTACCCACACTTCATGCTCAAGGAGATATTCGAGCAGCCCGAGTGCATAACCAACTGCATGAGGGGTAGGGTAAACGTGGATACAGATAATGTGGTGCTGAGCGCAGTGATAGACTACAAGAAACAATTGCTCAATGCCAACAGGTTCATAATAGTGGCATGCGGCACCTCATGGCATGCGGCACTCATAGGCAAGCAGATGATAGAAAACTTCTGCCGCATACCAGTAGAAGTGGAATACGCATCAGAGTTCAGATACCGCAATCCTGTAATCACAAATAAGGATGTCATAATAGCCATATCGCAGAGCGGAGAAACCGCCGACACACTGGCAGCAGTGAAACTGGCACACGATAACGGCGCTTTCATCTATGGAATATGCAACGCCATAGGGTCGAGCATACCAAGAGCCACCGACACAGGCTCGTATATACATGTGGGACCAGAGATAGGTGTGGCATCCACAAAAGCTTTTACAGGACAGGTAACCGTGTTGACCATGCTTGCCCTCGCCCTGGCAAAGGAAAAGAAAACAATATCAGCGGAGACTTATCTGCAGATAGTGAAAGAACTGCATGAAATACCAAGCAAGATGGGTAAAGTGCTGCAACTCAACAACCGCATTGCCGACCTCAGCCGCACGTTTACATACGCACGAAACTTCCTATACCTCGGACGAGGATACAGCTATCCCGTGGCTCTCGAGGGAGCACTAAAACTAAAGGAGATAAGCTATATACATGCCGAAGGATACCCCGCAGCCGAAATGAAACACGGCCCCATAGCTCTAATCGATTCAGACATGCCCGTGGTGGTGATAGCCACACACAACGCTATGTATGAAAAGGTGCTGAGCAATATTCAGGAGGTGAAAGCACGAAAGGGAAAGGTGATAGCAATAGTGACAGAGGGCGACGACACCATAAGCCGCATTGCCGACGAGGTGATAGAACTGCCCACCACCATTGAATGTCTCGAACCACTGCTGGCCACCATACCACTGCAACTGCTGGCTTACCACATTGCAGTGTGCAAAGGCAAAAACGTAGACCAGCCCAGAAACTTGGCCAAGTCGGTGACGGTGGAGTAAAACACCGCGCTCCTACCAACAAGGCAACATCAGGATAAGACACAACAATACAACATAACACAAACATAAAACAAGAAAAGAGAATGGAGCAACTGAAGCACGAGTGTGGAGTGGCAATGATAAGACTGCTCAAGCCACTCGACTATTATCAGCGCAAGTATGGCACCTGGATGTATGGCATGAACAAACTCTATCTCATGATGGAGAAACAGCACAACAGAGGCCAGGAGGGCGCAGGCATGGCATGTGTCAAATTGGGCACCGCCCCAGGCAATGAATATATGTTTAGGGAAAAGGCCGAAGGGGCAAATGCCATTACTGAAATCTTCGGCAATGTGCAGAAGGATTTCAAAACACTCACCACACAGCAACTCGCCGACGCACACTTCGCAAAAGAGCAACTGCCCTTTGCAGGCGAACTTTATATGGGGCACCTGAGATATTCAACCACCGGCAAAAGCGGACTCCAATATGTGCACCCATTCCTCAGACGCAACAACTGGAAAGCCAAAAACCTCTGTCTCTGCGGCAATTTCAATATGACCAACATTGATGAGATCTTCAACAAGATAACAGCGCAGGGGCAATGTCCACGTATCTACAGCGATAGTTATATAATGCTCGAATGGATGGGACACAGACTCGATAGGGAAGTGGAACGCAATTTCCAACAAGCCCAACAACAAGGTCTGCAGGGCACCGACATCACAGATTATATAGACCAGCATGTCAAGATAAGCAATGTATTGCAGACCACGATGCCCGACTTTGACGGTGGTTATGTGGTATGCGGAATAACAGGCAGCGGCGAGATGTTTTCAATGAGAGATCCTTGGGGCATTCGTCCTGCCTTTTTTTATAAAAATGATGAGATCGTGGCACTGGCAAGCGAAAGACCAGTGCTACAAACCACCTTCGACCTGGCTTGCGGCGACATACAGGAATTGATGCCCGGACAGGCTCTCATAGTAAAACAGAATGGTGAGGCTGAACTGAGCCAGATATTGCCACAAAAGAACTATTCGGCATGCTCCTTTGAACGCATCTATTTCAGCCGTGGCAGCGACAGGGATATATACCGCGAAAGAAAAAAACTCGGCGAGCAACTGATGAAACCCATACTCAAAGCCGTGGATGATGACGTCGAACATACCGTATTCTCATTCATACCAAACACCGCAGAGGTGGCTTTCTATGGAATGCTTGGAGGATTTAAAGAATATCTCAACGAAAGGAAAATAGAAACTATCGAAAAACTCGACCATAAACCCACACACGACGAACTGGTGAGCATACTCAATAAGTATGTAAGATCGGAGAAAGTGGCATGGAAGGATATAAAACTGCGAACATTCATAACAGAAGGTAACTCGCGCAACGACCTCGCATCGCACGTGTATGACATAACATACGAGGTGCTTGAGCAGGGGGTGGACAACCTGGTAATCATCGACGACAGCATAGTGAGAGGCACCACACTCAAAGAGAGCATAATCAAGATTCTCGACCGACTGCACCCAAAGAAGATAGTAATAGTGAGTTCGTCGCCACAAATCAGATACCCAGACTATTACGGCATAGACATGGCACGACTCGAGGAGTTTATAGCCTTTAGAGCATGCATACAACTGCTCAAAGACCGTGGCATGCACCACATTATTGAAGAGACATACAAGCAATGCCTCGAGGAGATGACTAAGCCAAAAGAGATGATGAGATGCTGCGTAAAGCAAATATACAGCCATTTCAGCGTAGACGAACTAAATGCCAAAATGGTGGAGATGCTCAGACCCGCAGAGGTTACCACACCCATAGAACTGGTCTTTCAGAGCATCGAGGGGCTGCATGAGGCCATACCACAACATCCCGGCGACTGGTATTTCACCGGCAACTATCCCACACCAGGTGGAGTGAAACTCTCAAATATGGCATTCATCAATTATATCGAAAATGTATATCAGTACGAACAGAAATTCTGAATAACACATCTTCAAAAATATAACCAAAGCAAACAAAAACATCACAATAACAAGATGAAGAATGTAACATTGGTTCTGCAAGACGGAACAACCTTCAAGGGACAATCCTTCGGCTACGACAAACCCGTGGCAGGAGAGGTGGTTTTCAATACTGCCATGATGGGATATCCCGAGAGCCTCACAGATCCCTCCTACGCGGGGCAGTTGATGACACTCACATACCCACTGGTGGGAAACTATGGAGTGCCACCATTCACCATCGAAAGCAATGGCCTGGCCACATTCATGGAGAGCGACCGAATACATGCATCGGCCATCATCGTGGCTGACTACAGCCAGCAATACTCACACTGGAACGCATGCGAAAGTCTGGCACAATGGCTCAAGAGAGAAAAGGTGACAGGCATAACAGGCATTGACACACGACAACTTACAAAGGTGCTCAGAGAGCATGGTGTGATGATGGGAAAGATTATCTTTGATGATGAACCAGATAATATCCCAGAGGCCGACTATGAGGGTGTCAACTTTGTAGACAAAGTGAGTTGCAAGGAGGTGATACGCTATAACGAGGGAGCAGGCAAGAAGGTGGTACTCGTAGACTGCGGCGTCAAAAACAATATCATTAGATGCCTCATCAACAGGGGCGTGGAGGTGATACGGGTGCCATGGAACCATGACTATACAGACATGGACTTCGACGGACTATTTCTCGGCAATGGTCCAGGCGACCCCGACATGTGCGAGGATGCTGTGACCATAATACGCAAGCAGATGAACCTTTCACGCAAACCAATATGCGGAATATGCATGGGCAACCAACTGCTGGCAAAAGCAGGAGGGGCTACCATATACAAACTCAAATACGGACACCGCTCGCACAACCAACCAGTTATGGAAGTGGGCACCAACAGATGCTATATAACAAGCCAAAACCACGGATATGCCGTGGATGCCACTACACTGGGAAAAGACTGGAGAGAATTGTTTGTAAACATGAACGACGGCTCTAACGAGGGCGTATGCCACAAGGATAACCCATGGTTTACAAGCCAGTTCCACCCCGAGGCATGCTCAGGACCCGTAGACACCGAGTTTATGTTTGACCGCTTTGTGGATGTATTGAAATGACAATACACCACATGTTTTTATTCTTCAACATCAGATAATTTGAACAGACAATGAAAGACGAGAATATAAAGAAAGTGCTGCTGCTCGGCAGCGGAGCACTCAAAATTGGAGAGGCGGGAGAGTTTGACTATTCAGGTTCGCAGGCACTCAAGGCTCTAAGGGAAGAGGGTGTGCAGACCGTGCTCATCAATCCCAATATCGCTACCGTGCAAACCTCAGAGGGAGTGGCTGACCAGATATACTTCCTGCCAGTGCAACCTTATTTCGTGGAAAGGGTGATAGAAAAAGAAAAACCCGACGGAATACTGCTGGCTTTCGGCGGACAAACAGCACTCAACTGCGGAGTGGAACTATATAAGGCCGGCACTCTTGAGAAATATGGAGTGAGGGTGCTGGGCACACCTGTGCAGGCTATCATGGACACCGAAGACCGCGAACTCTTTGTGGAGAAACTCAACGAGATAGACGTGAAAACAATCAAAAGCGAGGCTTGCGAAACCATTCAACAGGCACGCAAGGCTGCAGCGGCACTGGGCTATCCCGTAATTCTCAGAGCAGCATACGCTTTGGGAGGACTGGGCAGCGGATTCTGCGATAATGAAGAGGAACTGGACAAACTGGCAGAGAAAGCATTCGCTTTCTCACCACAGGTGCTCGTGGAGAAAAGTCTCAAAGGATGGAAAGAGATTGAGTATGAGGTGGTGCGCGACCGCTACGACAACTGCATAACAGTATGTAACATGGAGAATTTCGACCCTCTCGGCATTCATACTGGAGAGAGCATAGTGATAGCACCATCGCAAACTCTTACAAACAATGAATATCATAAACTCAGGGCTTTGTCTATAAAGATTATCAGACATATAGGCATAGTGGGAGAGTGTAACGTGCAGTACGCCTTCGACCCAAAGAGCGAAGACTATAGGGTGATAGAGGTGAATGCCAGACTGAGCCGATCATCGGCTCTGGCTTCAAAAGCCACAGGATATCCACTGGCTTTCGTGGCAGCAAAACTGGGCATGGGCTATGGACTCTTTGAACTCAAAAATTCTGTGACCAAGACGACAAGCGCATTCTTTGAACCAGCTCTTGACTATGTGGTGTGCAAAATACCACGCTGGGACCTAAGCAAATTCCGCGGAGTAGACAAGGAACTGGGCAGCTCAATGAAATCGGTGGGCGAGGTGATGGCAATAGGACGCAATTTCGAAGAAGCCATACAGAAAGGACTGAGAATGATAGGTCAGGGCATGCACGGATTTGTGGAAAACAAAGAACTGCAGATCGACGATATAGATGCTGCACTGCGCGAACCTACTGACAAACGAGTGTTTATCATCTCAAAGGCCATGCACAAGGGATATACCGTAGACCAAATTCATGAACTGACAAAGATAGATAAATGGTTTCTTGAAAAACTCAAGCATATCATCGATATAGATGAGAAACTGAAGGCTCTCAAGAGCGTAAATAATCTGGGCAAGGAGATGTTGCGCGAGGCTAAGATTTATGGTTTTACCGATTTCCAGATAGCACGTGCCGTGGGGCTGGAGGCAGAGGTTAAGAGCATGTCGAAGGCTGGAATGCTGGTGCGAAACCTGCGCAAACGATATGGCATAATGCCCGTGGTGAAGCAGATAGATACTCTGGCTGCCGAATATCCAGCACAGACCAACTACTTATATCTCACATACGCTGGAGTGGAGCATGATATAGAATTCGAAAATGACAAAAGGTCTATTATTGTGCTCGGTTCTGGTGCATACCGTATCGGTTCGTCTGTAGAGTTTGACTGGTGCGGAGTGCAGGCTCTGAACACCATACGCAAGGAAGGATACCGCTCGGTGATGATCAATTACAACCCAGAAACAGTGTCGACAGACTATGATATGTGCGACAGACTCTATTTCGATGAACTGACCTTTGAGCGTGTCATGGACATCATTGACCTGGAGACTCCATACGGAGTGGTGGTTTCAACAGGCGGACAGATACCTAATAACCTCGCCATGAGACTGGACGAGCAGCATGTGCCCATACTCGGCACATCAGCAAAGGATATAGACAATGCTGAAGACAGGGCTAAGTTCTCATCAATGCTCAACAGAAATAATATAGACCAACCGGCATGGAGCGCACTCACATCCATGGACGACATCAACGAATTTATAGCTCAGGTGGGATTTCCTGTGCTGGTGCGCCCATCGTATGTGCTGTCGGGGGCTGCCATGAACGTATGCTCAAATCAGGAGGAACTGGAGAAATTCCTTAAACTGGCTGCCAACGTGAGCGAAGATCATCCCGTGGTGGTGAGCCAGTTTATAGAGCATGCCAAGGAGGTGGAAATGGATGCCGTGGCACGAAATGGAGAGATAATAGCCTATGCCATCAGCGAGCATATCGAATTTGCCGGTGTGCACTCGGGAGATGCTACCATACAGTTCCCACCGCAGAAATTGTATTGCGAAACGGTGAGAAGAATAAAGCGAGTGAGCAAGAAAATAGCAGAGGAACTGCATATCTCAGGACCATTCAATATCCAATTCCTCGCTAAAGAAAATGATATCAAGGTGATAGAGTGCAACCTCAGAGCATCGCGCTCCTTCCCATTCGTAAGCAAGGTGCTGAAGATAAACCTCATAGAACTGGCTACCAAGGTGATGCTAGGACTGCCTGTGGAGAAACCGCACAAAAGCCTCTTCGACCTCGACTATGTGGGCATCAAGGCATCGCAGTTCTCATTCAACCGACTACAAAAGGCTGACCCCGTGTTGGGTGTTGACATGGCTTCTACGGGAGAGGTGGGATGCCTCGGCGACGATACATCTACGGCTCTGCTCAAGAGCATGCTCTCGGTGGGCCACCGCATTCCAGAAAAGAATATTCTGCTCTCTACAGGTGGAGCCAAGCAGAAAGCTGCCACCCTGGAGGCTGCAAGACTGCTCGTAAAGCATGGATACAAACTGTATGCCACAGGAGGCACATCGCGCTACCTTACAGAAAACGGAGTGGAAAACACCATGGTCTATTGGCCATCGGAACCACATCAGCCACAGGCGCTCGACATGTTGCACAATCATGAAATTGATATGGTGGTGAACATACCTAAGGACCTGACAGCAGGGGAGTTGTCAAACGGATACAAAATCAGACGTGCGGCTATAGACCTCAACGTGCCGCTCATTACCAACAGCCGACTTGCAAGTGCATTCATTCATGCATTCTGCAATGTGAAGATCACTGATATAGGCATCAAGAGTTGGGCTGAATATAAATAAAAATCAAGAGGTGTGGCTGATTTGCTACACCTCTTGATTTTTTTTGTTGATTACAATCTTGTTTTATTACTTGATTACAAGATTCTTTTTTATCTGATTACAATCTTTTCTACCATCACCTTGCCTCCGCTGTTGATGCGCAGCATATAGATGCCCTGGGGCAGGTGAGACAGGGTGATATCTGATGATGCTCTGCCCACAACGGCACCACTGGCATCATAGACTGTAGCATTGTCATAATCGCCAGAGATGCTGAGTTGACCATCGGCGGCAGACACCTTATAGGCAATGCCTTTGCCGATACCATCTATTGATGACGTGCTGACAGACACTGGTAATGACAGGTCGGAAACAGTGCAGTCTTTATAGAATGTGCGCACGCTATAGGTGGCTCCCTCCACATACGAATCGTCGGTATAGAAGGGGTGGGCGGCATAGATGAGACCATCATTGATAACCTCGCCGTTGCGGTAGAGATTATATCCGATGAGTTCCTGATTGAGCTGATTGTCGCCCATGGTCATAGGTTGCTCGGTTACATGGGCGCGGATAGGCCAAATACACTTGCCGATATACGGATCTTCGGAACTGGTATAAACATCTGACAGCCACTGCCATGTCTTGCCCTCATCTTCAGAGAAGAGATCGGTATGGCCTGGCTCATACTCCGTAGAAGCAGTATAATATATAGGTGTCTGCAGTGGGTCATAGTTGAATATGCGCACGGCAATGCGGTATTTCTTGCCTGCTTCTATCTTCACGGGGTTGGCAAGGGTGACAGTGGTAGACACGGGCTCGTCGAAAGCACGTGTGAACTTCTGTCTGGTCTGCTCCTGTCCGTCTACATAAACGATAGCCTCAGCCTGTGTAGGCATGGTGGTCTCAATATATGGATTGTCGAAGATAAAGGCGCTCACGGCAGAGATATAACTGCCCACATGGTTAGCCACATCTTCTGCTTTAAGGTCTACGGCAGTGATGAGAGGCACACCCTCGCTGCCAGTGCAATAATCTGTGAGCACATTGGTATTGTTGATCCTTGACAGTTCATAAGCATTGAGACTGTTGTGCCACATGATCTTTACTTTGCCGTCGCCGCCCTTGATGGCCTTTGCCTCATCTGTTTGGTTGCCCGCATACTCGTTGTTGAGACATACGCAGTCAACATTCCATTTAAGCATGGCACGACCCTGACCATGGGCAAGGAAACGAATCTGGAAAGGTTTGCCAGACAGGTCGCCCTCTATCGGAGCATGCACAAAACGCCAATTGTAGGCGCTCATATCTGAGGCGCGCAGAGATTTGATTAGGTTCCAATTCTCGCCATCGGTGCTGTATTCGATGTCAAGATAGTCGGTGGTGAGATCCTGGTCGGCAATGTTTACCAACTGGTATGCGGTATAGAAACTGACAAAGAGTTTGTTGCCTTGTTCGGTGGTTACGAATGGGCTGGTCATAGCGCTCTGCCATGGTGTGGTGCCTATGGAGATGGTACACATGTATGGTGATGAGTTCTCATAGTTGTTGCCATCCAATGACCATTTGATTAGTGCACCATCATCGCCAGTTATGCGTTTTGCTGTCCAGTAGTCGTTGGTGGCCACAGGGTTATTGTTGCTGTCGAGATAGACATCGTCGAAATTGTCTACCAGCGGCAGGTTGTTCTTGGCCGAGAGGTATGCGGAGAGCATCTCAGAAGTGGCTGAGTTGATACGTTTGCCGTTCTTTTCTGCCACTGCCACCACGTAGGCGGTATGGCTGCCATATCCGCAGGTAGTCTTGCATCTGTAGACTCCGTCTACCTGGCTGTCGGCATCGACATTAGCAACCAGTGAACCGTCTACATACACGTTGTATTGCTTGACTGTTATATCGTTGGCCAGATTGGCATAGGGGAGCCATCTGACAGTAACCTCGTTGGCACCGCTGAAGAAGAAATCCTTGATCTGTGGGGCATTGAGGATGGCAGCCTCTGTTTCTGATAATGTTAGCACCCATCCGCCGAAAGAGTCGGAATTGCCTGCCACCACCTTGCCGTCTGACGACACTGCGCTCACCTTGGTATTGGAAAGGTCGGTGAGACCATTGATGGTGATGTCCAGGGCAGAGAGGTAATAATTGATGTCTGCCAGAGAACCTGATGCGTAGTCATAGTAGAAGAGTTTCTCTCTATAGTCGGTGGTATGACTGATGGTGCAATAACTGTCGCCCTCGTCGGTGATGGCCATACCCTTCACCTGATACACATCATCAATGTTTGGAATGCTTATATTGCGCTTGTCGCCTGTTGTGGTATCATAAACTACCAATACAGAGGTGAGACCATATCCATTGCCATGCATGAGCACATAGCGACCATTTGAACTTACGGCATCGGCATGACTGTCGGAATAAGGCTCGCTGCCCAGTGATACATACTTGGGTGTGCCATCGGTCCAGATGATAGGGCATGTGCCGTTGTCATTGGTGCCTTCGCCCACTATCACCTTGCCAT
This sequence comes from Prevotella sp., assembly GCA_022782305.1. Taxonomy (GTDB): domain Bacteria; phylum Bacteroidota; class Bacteroidia; order Bacteroidales; family Bacteroidaceae; genus Prevotella. Next base: position 11,740 of record JALFPC010000076.1, read on the forward strand.
CAGCACTGACGGCAATGGCAGAGGCACGCTTGAAACCAGCAGGCAGAGCCAGTTCCTGGTAATCATAGGCGTCTCTGTTGGCATTGTATGTCCATATGCATGGAAGTATCTTTATCCATGAAGACTGCAGATAGCCAATCACCGTGGAACCATCTTCGCTGGCTCCAACGGCGTATGTGCCGTCGGTCTCGTCGATTAGTTCCTCTACGGTATGATTGCCCATGCCCAGGCAGTAGGTCTTGCCATTGCGCCATACCGCTGCAGATACCACTGGCACATATTGGATATTCTCATCTTCGACACGTGACACCTTGCTCACATCAGTAGATGGAGCATAATCGCCTGTTTCGATGGCCATGAGCATGTCTTTGTTCTTCATGGCGCCTACAATTATGCCAGTATTGGTGATGGACATATACTGCCCCGACTTATCATAGTCTGACTCATCATAGGTGGTGGCCCAGGTGGTCTCGCCTGTTGCTACATCATATACATAACTGCAGAAATGGGACGCATTGGTGTAGCCGCTTTTGTTGCCAACCACGTGTGTGCCATCGTGAGAAACACCATTGATCACCGATGAGTTCAATTTGGTAAATGAACCCTGAGCAAATGCTATGCCGCAACATGCAAGCAATGCTACTGCCAGTATTAGTCTTTTGTTTTTTTGCATGATAAATATTACAATAATTATTATTAACTTAAGTTGGTGCGTTTCTATTGTGATATTTCTATCAGAGAGTTCGCCTCGAAAGGGTAAAAGCATATTTTTGCTATTGCATTGCAAAGATACATGTTTTTCTCGAAATATCTGATTGTTTCAATGAAAATACGCACAAAATGACCATTTTTATAAAAAAAGACACAAAAAAACTTTGTGCTCATAAAATAAAAGCGTATATTTGCAGAAATAAAATAAAGAACGCAGAGATCAGTAATGATATTCTGTAGCATTTTGTTACTAAAACCTAACCATATGGATTTTGGAGAATCTTTTGAGTCAAGTATTAACAGAAGTGACTATACTATCTTGGTAGTAGACGATGTGGTGAGCAATGTCTTGTTGCTAAAGATACTGCTGACCAAAGAAAATTTCAAGGTGTTGACAGCCAATAATGGTTATACCTGCATAGAGATAGCACAAAATAATCACCCCGATTTGATATTGCTCGATGTGATGATGCCAGATATCAATGGATTTGAAACAGCAGAAAAACTCAAGAGTGACCCTGCCACAGCAGATATTCCTATCATCTTCCTTACAGCACTGAATGCACCCTCCGACCTCGTCAAGGGGTTCCAAGTGGGAGCAAACGACTTCCTTACCAAACCTTTCAACAAAGAGGAACTGGTGATGAGGGTGATGAGGCAGATACAACTCGTGTTTGCAAAGAGAATTATTGAATCGCAAAACGCAGAACTGAAACGCACCATCAGCAACAGAGACAAAATGTATTCGGTTATCGCTCACGACCTGCGTTCGCCTATGGCAAGCATCAGAATGGTGCTCAACCTGCTCGTCTCTACAATATCATCGGAACTTATAGGTGAAGAACTCTTCAGTTTGCTCGACAAGGCTAACAAAGAGTCGGAGGAAACACATGACCTGCTCGACAACCTGCTCAAGTGGACAAAGAGCCAGACTGGAAGAATAAATGTGGTGCACCAAAATTTCGATATCAGCGATGTGCTCATCGGTATTGAGGATATCTTCTCGCTCATTGCCGAAAACAAAAAACAGAAAATCAACTTTGACAAACAAACAGGGTCTATCATGGTGAGAGCTGACAAGGATATGCTCAACACCGTGCTCAGAAACTTTATGAGCAATGCTATCAAGTTTACTCCAGAGGGCAAGGATATTGACATACTCGTGGACAAACAGGACAAATTCGTGAAAGTGAGCATCAGAGACCATGGAGTGGGAATCAGTCCAGAGAGAATAGCCACTCTCTTCAGTGCCGGACAGACCACTTACGGAACAAACAATGAAGAGGGTAGCGGACTGGGCTTGCAACTCTGTCAGGACTTTGCACGCAAAAATGGTGGTGATGTGATGGTGGAGTCGGTATTGGGCGAGGGTAGTACCTTCTCAGTATTTGTGCCTCTCATGCCAGAAGAGGCTTGATGATTGCCACAAACAAACATTATCATTGATAATGCTTGCAAAATTCGCAAAAAAATTGTACTTTTGCAACCGCAATCATAGCGATGGGCCATTTACATATTATATTATGTGTGCCCATAATAAGTTAAACTAATGGCGAAACAGTAAACGTGAACGCCAAAAACATTAATAAGAAAGAAATGAAAGCATTTGTTTTTCCCGGACAGGGAGCACAGTTTGTAGGTATGGGCAAGGACCTCTACGAAAACAATCCATTGGCTAAGGAATTGTTTGAAAAGGCCAATGACATCTTAGGTTACAGAATTACTGACATCATGTTTGATGGTACTGACGAGGAACTCAAGCAGACTAAGGTGACTCAGCCTGCCGTATTCCTGCATAGCGTGATTAAAGCACTTTGCCTCGGAGAGGAGTTTAAACCTAATATGGTGGCTGGACACTCTCTCGGTGAGTTCTCTGCTCTCGTGGCTGCTGGTGCCATCAGCTTTGAGGATGGACTCAAACTCGTTTATGCTCGTGCCATGGCCATGCAGAAAGCTTGTGATATGGCTCCTTCTACCATGGCTGCTATCGTTGGACTCGACGACGAGGTTATCGAAAAGATATGCGAGGAGGTAAGCGGAGCAGACGGCGTAGTGGTGGCTGCAAACTATAACTGCCCTGGGCAGCTCGTAATCTCAGGAAACATCGAGGCTATTAATGCAGCATGCGAAAAACTGAAGGCTGCAGGTGCCAAGAGGGCTTTGCCGCTCAAGGTGGGCGGAGCATTCCACTCGCCACTGATGCAACCTGCAAAGGACGAACTGCAGGCTGCCATAGAAAAAACAGAGTTTAAGGTTCCTCTCTGCCCCGTCTACCAAAACGTGGATGGAAAACCTCATACCGAACCAGAGGAGATAAAGGCTAATCTCATAGCACAACTTACCAGTTCGGTGCGCTGGACTTCTTGTGTTAATAACATGATTGAAGACGGTGCCGACGACTTTACAGAGTGTGGACCAGGCAAGGCTCTGCAAGGCATGATTGCAAGGATAAACAAGAGTGTGGCTGTTAGCGGTATATGCTAATAATTATATAACTTATAAGGAGACTGTCTGGATTAATAGATGGTCTCCTTTTTTCTTTTCCAAACATCGTAATCTTATGGACAAGATAATTATCTATCAAATCTTTACACGACTCTATGGCAACAAAACACATAATAATATTCATAATGGGAGCATAGAGCAAAACGGATGCGGAAAACTGAACTTTTATACTCTGAAAGAACTAAAACGCATCAAGGCCATGGGCATCAGCCATATATGGTTTACTGGTGTGATAAGACATGCCACACAGACTGATTATTCGTCATTTGATATGCCTGCAAACCATCCTGCTGTGGTGAAAGGAAAAGCAGGATCGCCGTATGCCATCTCAGATTATTATGACATTGATCCTGACCTGGCAGACAAACCTCAGAACCGCATGACAGAGTTTATGAATCTCGTTGATAGGGTTCACAGATGTGGCATGAAAGTCATTATCGATTTCGTGCCTAATCATGTGGCAAGACAGTACCACTCTATAGCAAAACCACAAGGGGTGGATGACCTCGGACAGAATGACGATACCAAACTCGGATTCTCAACGCAGAATAATTTCTATTACTGCCCAGGATGCGAACTGCAACCTTCTTTCAGCCTTGAGGCTGAGGGCTTCTCTCCCTATGTGGAGATACCAGCAAAAGCTACCGGCAATGACCATTTCGATAACAAACCAGGGGTTAACGACTGGTATGAAACCGTGAAACTCAACTATGGTGTGGATTATTACGCTGGTGGAAATTGTTATTTCTATCCTGTGCCTGACACGTGGAACAAAATGGTTGACATTATGCTCTTTTGGGCAGGCAAAGGTGTGGACGCTTTCAGATGTGACATGGCTGAAATGGTGCCTTCTGCATTCTGGGCATGGGCCACAGCAAAAGTTAAAGATGCATATCCTCACATAATCTTTATAGGAGAGGTTTATAACCCTGCTCTTTATCGCACTTATATTGCATCGGGTTTTGACTTTCTATACGACAAAGTGGGAATGTATGACACTCTGAGAGCAGTAACTTGTTTCCATACATCGGCAAATGAAATTACCGCGGCATGGCAGGCTAATGACGATATCTCGTCGCACATGCTCTATTTCCTTGAAAACCATGACGAGCAGCGAATAGCAAGCGATTTCTTTGCTGCCGATGCTATCAAGGGAATACCTGCACTGGGTGTGTCGCTACTTATGAGAAATAATCCTTTTATGCTCTATGCCGGACAGGAATTTGGAGAAAAGGGTATGGACGAAGAGGGATTCAGCGGAAGGGATGGGCGTACCACCATCTTTGACTATTGGAGCGTTGACAGCTTGTGGCGCTGCGCCACCGGAAATCTTACTGATGAGCAAATAGACATCTTTGACAGATACCAGACCTTGTTGTCTATTGCAAGAAAGGAGAAAGTGGTGGCTGAGGGGGCTTTCTTTGATCTTATGTATGTGAACCCAACTTCAGAGCATTTCGATTCTCACAGGCAGTATGCTTTCCTCAGACACATACCAGGAGTGCTCATGCTTGTGGTGGCCAACTTCAATTCTGTGTCTCGTTCAGTGAGTATCAATATCCCTGAACATGCTTTCTCTTTTCTTGGAATCAAAAAACAGAAAGTGAAAGCCTCTGATTTGACTTCAGGCCAAACCTACAACCTCGAATTATCAGAGTCTGCACCTGTGACCATCGACGTGACCCCATGGGGAGTGGCAGTGGTCAAGATGAAAATAAGATGATCAAAATAGAATAATATCGTGATCTATATGATATTTAACGATAATTGCCTTGCCGGCAATGGCATGATTTACAGTTTTAACTGCATGAATACCGGCAGGTGGTCAGAATAGGTGAGGGGGGTGGTATAATAGTTTACACCCTCCAAACCTTCGTCATGGAAGATGTAGTCGATTCGCACACTCTTGCTGCCACGGTATGTAGACATCCATCCACTGCCGCACTCCTTAAAGCCATCCACCATGTCTCCCAATAAGGTGTTGTAGGTGTAGGAATAGGGCACATCATTGAAATCGCCACATATAACCCTCGGTATACCCTTGCATTGAGACATTTCAGAGGCTACCAGTTCGGCCTGGCCTGCCCTAACAACCATGCCAAGGGTATAATTATCATAAATAGCTTTCACTATCTTATTGTCTTCCACATGGTTACCCTTCATTGCCTGCTTGGCTACCACATGAAGGGTGCGATTGAAACCAGTGGTTTCCATGTGCACATTAAATACCCTTACCTTCTTGCCTTTCACGGATATGTCTGCCCACATGGCACTATTATTGGTCTGTCCAAAGGAGATGGCTTTGGAGGCTGTGATGGGATAGCGGCTGAAGATGGCCATATCGCTGCGACCCATTGCCTTGTATGGGAAATAGGATTGGTAGGATGCGGAAGTGCTTCTCTCACCATTGCTGTTTTCTGAATATTCCTGAAGACAACATACGTCTACCTTCTGGCGCTTCATCTCTGCCAATATGTCTTGAGCCATAAAGCCTGATGTTTCGTGACCAAAGGCAGCCACATTGTATGTGGATATCTTCAGACCGTTTTTGACATCGTCATGGTTGGAAAAACTAATCTGATACATGGTGCCTATGTATGGCACGCACATCAATATGGTGACCAAGGGTATGCAGGTGATAATCCATTTGCGGCGTATGGCCCATATAGCTGCCATCACAAGGTTGGCAATGATGAGCAGAGGGAGTATATACACGAGCATTGCCAATGCCGTGTTGCCTATAGGGGTTACAGTGCCACCAAACAGAGCCGAGATGGTGAATAGAGTTACCACTATCTGCACCACCATAAACATTAGGGCGGCATATCTGTATATAGCAATTTTTCCCATAGTAATGTTGTATTGTTTTTATTCTTCTATATGCCTGGCCTATCATGGCATCGGCAAGGTTTATTTAGTATACTTCTCAATGGTAGAGATGAGTTCTTCTACACGGAATGGTTTGGCAAGAAACTCTGAGCAACCAGCCTCTATGGCCTCATTGATGCTCTCAGGGAATGCAAAAGCACTGAGGGCGATGACAGGTGTACTGGGATTTACCTCCTTGATTATCCTCGTTGCGTCGAGACCATTCATCTCGGGCATGCGGATATCCATGAGTATAAGATCGGGGTGCTCTTTCTCATTCAGGGTTACTGCCTCAATGCCATTTCTGGCTCGTATGAGGTTATATCTCTTTTGGAGAATATTCTTTACCAATTCATAATTGCTTTCCTCATCTTCTGCCACCATAACGGTCTTCATGCTGTCTTTGTCGACATTTTTGTCTACACGTATTGTCATTGTGGTGCGCTTGGTGGTGGTGGCACTGTTGTCGTCGGTGATATCGCCCTCGAATGGGAGGATGAAGTAAAAACGTGAACCCACACCTTCTTCTGACTCCACTCCAATCTTGCCACCCATCTTTTCAATGATAATCTTGCATAGTGGCAAACCGAGACCGAAACTGTTACCCTTTGTTTCTGCATCGCGAGATACGTAGGTCTTGAAGATTTCATCAATGTCTGACTCCTTAATGCCAGTACCAGTGTCTTCAACATAGAATTCAATCTCTCTGTTGTCTTTGAGCATATTGAATCCGAACCTTATATGACCATGATATGTATGCTTGAGGGCATTGCTTATGAGGTTTGAGAGCACCTGTGTGATGCGATTCTCATCTGTATTCATGGTAATGATTTCGGGCATCTTGGGAGTCTCAAGTTTGACGCTATCTGGGCATCTGAACTTGAAAACCTGTATGATACCCTTGCACATCTCATTGATGATGACAGGTGCTTTGCGTATGGCTATCTCTCCAGCTTCCACCCTCGACAGGTCAAGAATCTCATTGATGAGGCTCAACAGACGTGCATTGTTACTTTCGATAATCTCCAAAAAGCGCATACGCTCCTCTGGCTCATCGGTTTCGGCCATGATGCGGGAGAAACCTTCGATGGCATTCAATGGAGTACGTATCTCATGACTCATGTTGGCAAGGAAGAGTGATTTCATCTCGCTTGCTTTTTGGGCTTTGGCTGAAATTTCTTCATATTCCATAAGCTTGTCGATAGCCCGGTCACGCTCATCCTGAGCCTTTAGCATTTCCATTTCGGCTTTTTCTGCCCTTGCTTCGGCTTTTTCGAGTTGTCTAATGATGTCTGTGTATTCACTCATTGTTGTATCGCTTCTCTTTTATGTGACAAAGATAAGGAAAAAATGTTATTCTTCAAAGGTTTTTGATGTTTTTTTTATAGTATCTTTATGCAATCCTTTGCAAATGTTCTCTTTTTCCTTGTTTATGCTTCGAAATAATGTGTCTTTAACCTCTTTTCGCTTTCTCCCATGCACCTGAGTTCCTGTGTTTAGTTAGGTATCTAACTCCTTTAAATACACAGAAATTCATAAACATGAAATAATATGCTGTAGATGCAATCTTACTTTTCCTTGTTTTGTTTTGTGATAGGAATCCCCAAAATGCCAGTAGATAGAAGAACAGTTGCGCTACCCATGCCAAGATGTATATGAGGTCGCCGTTGGTAATCACCAGAATAGTGTTGACGGGAATGAGTAGCATGAGGCACAAGGGGGCTAGGCTCCATCGGAGAAGTCGGTGCGAGATGAGTTGAAATGCTACCACTGGATTGCGGAATGGGTTGGCCAGTCTGGCTAGTCTGAACATGCTTTGAAGTCCTCCTGCTGCTATTCTTACCTTTCGTTTCTCTTCTTCGACAATATCTTTTGAACCATATTCGCATGCGTAGGCATTTGGGGCATACACTATTTTGTATCCCTTGTCTACAATTAGCATGGAGAGCATGAAATCATCGAGTAGGGTATCGTCGGGCAAGGTGTCGCAGAGCTCTTGTCGAACAGCCCATAGTTCTCCTGCTGCGCCCATGGTTGAATAGAGACGACTGTCCATGTTCTTCATCCAACTCTCATAGCGCCAATAGAGTCCCTCGCTCTTTGCTGCTTCCTGAGAGTCGGTGCGAGCCATCACCCTCTTTTCTCCTGCCACGCAACCTGTCTTGGGGTCGGCAAATGGTTTTACGATATTTCTAATGGCATCACTGTTGAGCATGGTGTTGGCATCGGTCATGATCACTATGCTGGTGGGGGCTGCCTTGATGCCGCGGTTCATAGCATTGGTCTTGCCTCTGCGTTCGGGTCTGTGCAAGATTTCTACGTCGTATTGTTCAAGCAATTTGCATGTGTTGTCATTGCTGCCGTCTGTAACCCACATCACATGGAGTTTGCTTTTAGGATAGTTAAGACTGTGGGTGTTGTCCATCTTTATCTTCACCACGTCTTCCTCATTATAGGCGCAGATGAGCAATGTTACTGGAGGCAACAAACTTTCATCATCGTCATCTTGGAAACTTTTCTCGTCTTGGCTTGATTTGTTGTTTGGGGATAAAGAAGAATGGGAACTCCTGGATTCCAGGAGTTCCTTTATCTTTACTGCTATCATGAGAACTATACTATACCCTATGTAAGTATAGAGCACTACAGCCAATAATATCCAAAAAGATATTTCCATAATGATAGTTAGATGGTTAGTTGAACTGATATTTGTATATTACTGGTTTTCAATCTCTTCTTTCATGTCTATATACTGCCCATTACGGTCGTAGAACTCATACTGCAGGAAAGCCAGTTTTTCTGATGACACAATCTTAATGCCAATACTGTATTTCAGTTGCCATCTGTGTTTCAGAGAAGGAAATCCCTTGTTGATGTATGCGGCCACATATGGGTGCACATGTAGTGAAAATTTCTTGATACCGATTCTGTTTACCATCCTGTCTATCTTGCTTTCCAGTTGGTCTGTAAACAATATGCTTGATTTGATTTTGCCTTTTCCGAAACAGGTGGGGCACACCTCCTCTACGTTGACATCCATGGCTGGTCGAACCCTTTGTCGTGTTATCTGCATGAGTCCAAACTTGCTCAGTGGTAGGATATTATGTCTGGCGCGGTCTTTCTGCATGTTTTTGCACATGCGTTCATACAACAGTTGACGGTCTTCTGCCAGATTCATATCAATAAAGTCAACCACGATGATGCCACCCATATCTCGCAGTCGCAACTGTCTTGCCAGTTCGTCAGCCGCACCCAAGTTTACCTCCAGTGCGTTGGCTTCCTGTCCGTTCTCCGACCTTGTGCGATTGCCGCTGTTCACGTCAACAACATGCAGTGCCTCTGTATGCTCAATGATGAGGTAGGCGCCTCGTTTATAGTTGACGGTTTTTCCAAACGAAGACTTGATCTGTTTGGTTACATTGAAATTGTCGAAGATTGGCACACTGCCGTTATATCTCTTGACGATATCCACCTTGTCGGGAGCTATGAGTCCCACATAGTCTTTTATCTGCTGAAAGATATCGCTATCGTTGACATAAATGCCATCGTAGGTAGGATTAAATAGATCTCTAAGCAGTGCAACGGCTCTGCTGGTCTCCTCGAATACTACCTGTGGGCGTTCTGTCGTTTTTTGTACTTTGGTAATGGCATCATCCCATCGTTTGAGCAAGATTTTGAGTTCGGCATCTAGTTCTGCCACTTTCTTTCCTTCGGCAGATGTTCTGACGATAACACCGAAATTCTTTGGCTTGATGCTATGGATGAGTTGTTTCAGTCTTGAGCGTTCTTCCCCTTTTTTTATTTTGGAAGAAACGGAGACTTTGTCATTAAATGGAATCAAGACAAGAAATCTGCCTGCGAAACTTAGTTCGCAAGTGAGTCTTGGTCCTTTGGTAGAGATAGGCTCCTTGACGACCTGCACCATCACTTCCTGTCCCACCTTGAGTGTGTTTTGCACGCTACCGTCTTTCTTGAGATCTGGCAGTCGTGTAGCTTTGGATATGGGAAAGAGTTTCTTGCGGTCGCTCATGACCTGTTTCAGATATTTCTCGTATGACGAGAACTGAGTGCCCAAATCAAGATAATGCAGGAATGCCTCTCGCTCGTATCCAACTTCAACAAAACACGCATTGAGTCCGGGCATGAGTTTCTTTACCTTGGCAATATATATGTTGCCAACGGAGAATGATGCCGACCTTGTTTCTGTTTGGTATTCGACGAGGCTTTTGTCTTCGAGCAGCGCAATAGAGATTTCTTTTGGCTGCACATCGATGATTACTTCGCTTGTCATATCTTAATTCTTTGTTTCAACACACAAAGGGTGTGCCATCAGTCATATTGACCTTCCGACACACTCCTTTAAAAATTCATTGATCAGATACAGTCAAAAAAGAGACTTACTTGCTCTTGTGTCTGTTCTTTCTCAGTCTTTTCTTACGCTTGTGAGTAGCCATCTTGTGGCCCTTCTTTTTCTTTCCGCTTGGCATAGCTTAAAAATTGAGTTAATAATTATATTATGTGAACTTTTTATTTCATTTCTTCAAGCAGTAGTTTGCTTGGACGGAATGCAGGCACATCTCTTGCGTCCACAATGATTGTGGTGTTCTCTTTGATGTTGCGTGCTGTTTTGGTGGCACAATGCTTGATGTAGAATGTGCCAAGACCGCGGAGGAAGATATCCTCTTTGTTTATCATGCTGTTTTTCATTTCGGTTATAAAAGCCTCAACTACAGCATTTACGTCTTTCTTTGCAATACCTGTGGTATTAGTAATGTTGTTGATGATATCGTTTTTTGTCATGTCAATAATATACGTTTTGTTATATATTTTGATTAATGGTGCAAATTTCAGAGTGCAAATATACTCAATTTATATTGAACAATGAAATTTTTTTGCCTTTTTTTTGCTTTTCACCCTCATTATCTTTATTTTAGGTGTGATTGAATGCTCTTTCCGTTTCTTTATTCTCGCTTGGTTGACCTCTTTACTTATCCTCAATTGTACTAATTTGATGTTGGCAAATAATGATTTTTTGAAATAATATGATGATATTAGACAAATTATGTGTAATTTTGCACTGTGAACAAGAAACACAAACCCTTCAACGGAATTATTATATATGAAACAGACAAAGATTGTAGCTTCAGTGAGTGACCGCAGATGCAGTCAGGAATTTATCCGCGACCTTTTCAATGCAGGTATGAACATCGTTAGGATGAATACTGCTCATGCCTCTGAGGAGGGCATAAGAGAGATTATAAATAATGTACGTAGTGTTTCACATCATATTGGTATTCTTATTGATACCAAGGGCCCTGAGGTGCGCACCACTTCTTGTGAGCAACCAATATCGTATAAGATTGGTGATGTGGTGAAAATCTTCGGACGTCCTGAGATGAACACCGAGCACGACATTATAAATCTGACTTATGTAAACTTTGCAGATGATATCCATATAGGTGATAATATTCTATTTGACGATGGTGCCCTTTGCATGAAGGTAATAGGTATCAATGGTCCTGCCGTGATTGCACAGGTGCAGAATGACGGTGTGCTGGGATCGCGCAAGAGTGTCAATGTGCCTGGTGTGCATATTGATCTGCCTGCACTCACAGACAAGGATATTTATAACATCAATCTTGCCATCGATGAGGATATAGATTTCATTGCCCATTCTTTTGTGCGTAGTGCTGCCGATGTAAAGGCTGTGCAGGATATCCTGGATGCAAGGGGCAGTGATATCAAAATTATCTCAAAAATTGAGAACCAGGAGGGTGTGGATAATATCGACGAGATTATTGAGGCTTCATATGGCATCATGATTGCTCGTGGTGATCTGGGTATTGAGGTGCCCATAGAGCGTATTCCAGGCATACAGCGCAATATAATCCGAAAATGTGTGAAAGCAAAGAAACCTGTTATCGTGGCTACGCAGATGCTCCATTCAATGATAAGCAATCCACGACCCACTCGTGCTGAGGTTACGGATATTGCAAATGCGATCTATTATCGTACGGATGCATTGATGCTGAGTGGTGAGACTGCATCTGGAAAATATCCTGTTGAGTCGGTGCAGACCATGGCACAGATTGCCGAACAGGCAGAGAAAGACAAATTGCGCGAGAATGATATCGTTTTGGAGTTGGCTGACGGTTGCGATGTTAGCGAGTTTCTAGCTCATTCTGCCATCGAGGCTACTGAGCGCATGGGGGTCAAGGGCATCATTACCGATAGTTCCTCTGGTCAGACCGCCCGTAATCTTGCTGCGTTCAGAGGACCTAACCCCGTGTTGGCCATTTGCTACAAGGAGAAATTGCAACGTTGGCTTAACCTGAGTTATGGAGTTATTCCCGTATACCAGAAAGAGGCTATTTCATCTGAGGCCCTTTATCTGGCTGCCGTGCGCATGCTCAGACAGAAGGGGTATCTGGCAGACGAAGACAAGGTGGCTTATCTCAGCGGCAGTTTGGGAGAGGGTGGTGGCACCACCTTCCTTGAAATCAACAAAGTAAGTGATGTGTTTAGCAAATAATCGAATAATGGTTTCGGTTATTTTCTGACACCGCTATAGATACAGGTCGTCGGTGATGATATGATAATGGTCATCACCGACGATTATCGTTTCTGGAGTATTGTCTTGATTGCAGGGACGGTAGGAGGGTGAGAATGCCATTAAAACCCTTTTTGGCTGTTTGAGCGGTGTTGTCTTTATCCACGTCTGCCTTATGCAATACATGCCGGCTAATGAAGAGGCTGTGTCGGCATCTCCCTTGAGATCTGCAGGGATGATTACAGAGATTAGTCCCTCGGGAGTTAGCATACGCCGGGCATGAAATAATAGGTCGTTCAGCGATAGTGAGTCGGCATGTCGTGCTGCCGTGCGCTGTTCATCGGGGCATTTGAGCGAATGGGAAAAGAAGGGCGGATTGCATACTATATGGTCATAGGGTACTGCTGGAGTATGATCCTGCATCCTCACTTTGAGAGTCGTTATCCTTGCTGCCCATGGAGAATGGTCTGCATTTATGCGTGTCTGACTCACGGCCCCCTCGTCAATATCTATGGCAGTGACAAGGGCATTGCTGCATCGCTGCGCCATGATAAGGCTGATGAGTCCTGACCCGCATCCCACATCGAGGATATGGGCATAGTCTTCTCCATCTGCTGCCCATGCCCCCAGTAGGGTGCCATCTGTGCCCACTTTCATGGCACATAGGTCATGGTCTACATGAAACTGTTTGAATGTAAAACCTCCCATCCAACTATCCTCTTATGACATTACATTGACGCTTATAAGCATTATTATCCTATCTCAGAAAGCATCTTCTCTGCTTTGGCAAGATCCTCTGGAGTGTCTATTCCTACTGTTTCCATATCTGTGAGTGCCACTTGAATGCGATATCCGTTTTCAAGCCATCTCAACTGTTCGAGGCTTTCGGCTATCTCCAGTTGACCTTGAGGTAGCATGGTGATCTCACGCAATACCTGGGTTCGGTATGCGTAGAGTCCGATATGTTTAATGAAAGGGAATTGGTTTGGCCATGTCTTGGGTTCTGCACCTCTCACGAATGGAATGACAGAACGAGAGAAATACATGGCGAAGCCCTTGGTATCAACGGCAATCTTGGGCGAGTTGGGGTTTTCAATAGCCTCTATGTCATCACCGAATGGTTTGCCCAATGTGGCTATCTGTGTTGAGGGGTCGTTGAAGCATCTGCATACCGCCTCAATCTGTTCGGGGTGTATGAATGGTTCGTCGCCCTGGATATTTACCACCACATCAGCATCGGTATTAATGATGTCAGCAGCCTCACGTATGCGATCGGTGCCGCTCTTATGATTGGCGGATGTCATCACCGCCTTGCTGCCAAAGGCATTCACGGCATCAAAAATTCGTTTGTCGTCGGTGGCCACCACTACCTCGTCCAACACTTTGGAAACTTGCTCGCATACTCTTTCAATAACCAATTTCCCTCCGAGCATGGCCAGTGGTTTGCCTGGAAATCTTGTTGATGCATATCTGGCCGGAATGATACCTATGAATTTCATACCTTATTATATATAATTAGAAACTATTTGAATTGTTTGGCAAAGGTACGTTGTTTGGATGATATAACCAAAAAAAGACAGATAAAAAAAGCCGCCGTACCATAAAACAGTACGGCGGCATCTGATTATTGTATGGTCAGAGTCGGATTATGCGTTTTCGTCGCTCCAATCCATCTTGGTCTGACGAACATAGCTCTTGTAGCGGAGCTGTGCCATGCGCTGAGCCTCAGCGAAGAGTTCCTCTGCCTCGTTAGGATAAGCCTTCTTGACAGAGAGATAGCGCACCTCACCCATGAGGAAGTCATGGAACTTGCTCCAGTCTGGCTCTTTGGAGTCGAGAGAGAATGGGTTCTGACCCTGTGCTGCCAACTGTGGGTTGTAGCGCCACAAGTGCCAGTATCCGCACTCAACAGCCTTTGCCTCCTCAGCCTGGCTCTTGCCCATGCCGCCCTTGGCCTTCAGACCATGGTTGATACATGGAGCGTAAGCGATGATGAGAGATGGGCCTGGGTATGCCTCAGCCTCACGGATAGCCTTCAGACACTGAGCCTGGTCGGCACCCATAGCAATCTGAGCCACATATACATAGCCGTAGGTGGTGGCAATCATACCGATATCCTTCTTCTTGATACGCTTGCCCTGAGCAGCGAACTGAGCAATGGCACC
>JALFPC010000125.1 GCA_022782305.1 Prevotella sp.
CACGCCGTTAACTTTATAAGCAATGGCACCGTGAGTGACGCCCTGCACATAGTGATAGACGACGGCCAGGGTCTCACCACACTTAATAACGTGATATGGCCAGAGGGTAACTCATGGGACTTCCTCGACGCGACGGATATAGACCTAAGCCTGTTCTGCGGCAAGAAGATCTCTATCGGACTGCGATATACCAGCAACACCTCAGTGGCTTGCACATGGGAGGTAAAGAGTCTGACCGTTAGAGGCAAGACGGGCACTGCAGGTATCAGCAATATCAATATCTCCGACAGCATGCCAACGGAATATTTCACTATTGATGGAAAACGGACAAATGCGGATGCCAAGGGCATCATCATAATCAAACAGGGAAATATCACCAAGAAGGTAGTAAGATAAAAAATGGTAGTAAGATAAAAAGAAATAGGTAGTAAGATAAAACAATATGAGGTGCGACTGACAGCCGCACCTCATATTGTTTTTTATAGGTTCAATAAAAGCGACTATTATTCGTTTTCTGGCGCCTTATCGATGAGGTCCATAAACTGGTCGAGCTTTGGAGTAATAATGATTTGAGTGCGTCTATTGCGCTGCTTGCCGGCCTCTGTATTATTATTGGTTAGAGGGTTATACTCACCACGTCCACCAGCAGTGAGACGCTTAGGATCCACCCCATACTGGTTTTGCAGACACTGCACCACGCTGGATGCACGCAAGCATGAGAGGTCCCAATTATTTCGGATGTTCTCTCTGCTGATAGGCACATCATCGGTGTTTCCCTCAATGAGCACATCATAATCCTTATAGTCGGTGATGATCTTGGCAATCTTGCTGAGCGTTTCTGCAGCACGGTCGCTGATCTCATAGCTACCGCTCTTATACAGCATATTATCAGCCAAAGAGATATACACCACACCCTTGAGCACCTGCACGTCCACCTCTTTGAGTTCCTCTCTCGAGAGCGAGCGTGTCAGATTATTTGTGAGCACCATATTTAGCGAGTCGCTCTTGCTCTTCACCTCCACGAGATGACGTATGTACTGATTAGACTCATTGATTTGGTCAACGAGCTTTTCAATGTTTACATTATTCTTACCAGCATTGTCGAGACTCTGGTTGAGCGACTGCTGCAGGGCCTCATTAGTTTTGCGCAGTGCATTAAGTTGCTCGAGATAGTTGTTGGCATTGGCAGTAGCCGTGGCCAGTTGCTCCCTTGTGTCCTGATATTTCTGCTGCAGGTCTTTATTTTCTGTTTGGCAGTTTAACAGGTCTTTTTTGCTTGCGCATCCTGAAAACAATATGGCAGTAGCGAGTGCCACAAAAGCAAATGTTCTGTTCATAGTAATCATTTATTAGTTACACATAAAAATATATTCTGCTATTTCGGTTGCAAAGTTACTAATAAGACGCATAATGCGGGCATAAGTAAAACAGGATTAATTTAATTTAACCAATACGAACTTTCTTTGACTTTGGCATGAAAGCAATAAAAATATGTGCCAAACACAAGAAACTGATATATTTATTTCGTCAAGTCATTTTTTTCAACTACCTTTGCAGGGCAGAATATAAAAACAATAAATACATATACGAACAAAGGTATGATAGTCTTTTTCCAAACACCATCCAAGAGCGTCATAGCCACACAGACTGACCATGCGCTTACCCAAGATGAGAAAAACGAGTTGAGTTGGCTCTATGGCGATGCCACAGCATTGGAGGCTGAGACCCTTGAAGGTTTCTTCGTAGGTCCACGCCGCGAAATGATCACTCCATGGAGTACAAATGCCGTAGAGATTACCCAGAACATGAGTCTCAACGGCATTTCGCGTATAGAGGAATACTTCCCCGTGAGTTCCAAGGATGCCGACCACGACCCTATGCTGCAGCGCATGTATGACGGCCTCGACCAGTCAATCTTCACTGTCAACCACCAGCCCGAACCCATCAAGCATGTAGACAATCTGGAGGAGTATAACGAGCAGGAGGGACTGGCCCTGTCGAAAGAAGAGATAGAATATCTGCACAAGATAGAGAAGGAGTTGGGCCGCGCACTCACCGACTCAGAGATATTCGGCTTTGCACAGATCAACTCTGAGCACTGTCGCCATAAGATCTTCGGCGGCACCTTCATCATAGATGGCAAGGAGATGGAGTCGAGCTTGTTTGCTATGATCAAGAAGACAACCCAGGAAAACCCCAACAAGATACTGTCTGCCTATAAGGATAATGTGGCTTTTGCCCAAGGACCAGTGGTGGAGCAGTTTGCACCCAAGGACCAGTCAACGAGCGACTGGTTTCAAATCAAGGATATAGAGAGCGTTATCTCGCTGAAGGCCGAAACCCATAACTTCCCCACCACAGTGGAACCATTCAATGGTGCCGCCACAGGAACGGGAGGAGAGATACGCGACCGTATGGGCGGTGGCGTGGGCTCATGGCCCATTGCGGGCACAGCAGTATATATGACTGCCTATCCACGCATAGATGGCGGCCGCGACTGGGAGAAAGGTATGGATGAGCGCAAATGGCTCTATCAGACACCAGAGCAGATACTGATAAAGGCATCTAATGGAGCCTCTGACTTCGGCAATAAGTTCGGCCAACCTCTCATTACAGGTTCTGTGCTCACCTTCGAGCATAAGGAGGGCGACGAGAAATATGCCTATGATAAGGTTATCATGCTGGCTGGCGGCGTAGGCTACGGCACCAAGCGCGACTGCCTCAAGAAAGAGCCCCAGAAGGGCAACAAGGTAGTAGTGGTGGGAGGCGACAACTACCGCATCGGCCTCGGCGGCGGTAGCGTATCATCGGTAGACACCGGTCGCTACAGCAATGGCATTGAACTCAATGCTGTGCAGCGTGCCAACCCCGAAATGCAGAAGCGTGCCTACAACCTTGTGAGAGCACTATGCGAAGAAGACAACAACCCCGTAGTGAGCATCCACGACCATGGTTCTGCCGGTCATCTCAACTGCCTGTCGGAACTGGTAGAGGAATGTGGTGGCAAGATAGATATGACCAAGCTGCCCATCGGCGACCAAACCCTCAGCAGCAAGGAGATCATTGCCAATGAGAGCCAGGAGCGCATGGGCCTGCTCATCGACGAGAAGCATATTGAGCATGTAAGGAAGATAGCAGAGCGCGAGCGCGCACCACTCTATGTGGTGGGCGAAACCACTGGCGATGCCCATTTCTCCTTTGAGCAAGGCGACGGCGTGCGCCCCTTCGACCTCGACGTGGCACAGATGTTTGGCCATTCGCCCAAGACGGTGATGGTAGACGAGACCGTAGAGCGCCATTATGCCGATGTGACCTATTCAGCAGAAAAAATCGATGAATACCTGGAGCGTGTGCTGCAACTGGAAGCCGTGGCATGCAAGGACTGGCTCACCAATAAGGTAGACCGCAGCGTGACGGGTAAGATTGCGCGCCAGCAGTGCCAGGGCGAGATACAGTTGCCACTGAGCGACTGCGGCGTGGTAGCCCTCGACTATCGTGGACGCAAGGGTATCGCCACAGCCCTGGGTCATGCCCCACAGGCAGGACTGGCCTCTCCCGAGGCAGGCAGCGTGCTGTCGGTGGCCGAAGCCCTCACCAATATTGTATGGGCACCGCTGGCAGAAGGTCTCGACAGTATAAGCCTGTCGGCCAACTGGATGTGGCCCTGCCGCTCGCAGAAAGGTGAGGATGCTCGCCTCTACAGTGCCGTGAGAGCCCTCTCTGATTTCTGCTGCAGCCTCCAGATCAATGTGCCTACGGGCAAGGACTCACTATCGTTGAGCCAGCAGTATCCCAATGGCGAGAAGATTATCTCTCCGGGCACGGTGATAGTAAGTGCTGGCGGCGAGGTTAGCGACATTCGCAAGGTGGTATCACCAGTGCTCGTTAACGACAAGAACGCATCACTCTATCATATCGACTTCTCATTCGATAGTCAGAGACTTGGAGGCAGCGCCTTTGCCCAGAGCCTCGGCAAAGTAGGCGACAACGTGCCCACAGTGACCAATCCAGAATATTTCCGCGACGCCTTCAATGCCGTGCAGGAGATGATAGACAAGGGTTGGATCATGGCCGGACATGATATCTCCGCAGGAGGTCTCATCACCACACTGCTCGAGATGTGCTTTGCCAATACCACAGGCGGCATGCATATAAACCTGCACAATATAGCTGGCGACATGGTCACAGCCCTGTTTGCCGAAAACCCCGGTGTGGTAGTGGAAGTGAGCGACAGCATCAAGGAAGAGTTCCAAGCCTTCATGGACGACTGTGGCGTGGGCTATGCCAAGATAGGCTATTCAACCCCCGACACCCGCACCATCGTGGTTAAGAAGGGCGACGACGAGCACACCTTTGATATTGATGCCCTGCGCGATGTATGGTATACAACCTCTTATAAGCTCGACCGCAAGCAGAGTTTCAACGGATGTGCCGACGAGCGTTTTGCCAACTACAAGCATCAGCCCCTCGAGATGGCTTTCAACACTACATTCACAGGCAAGCTGTCGCAGTATGGCATCAGTGCCGACAGGCGCACCCCATCGGGAGTGAAGGCAGCCATCATACGTGAGAAGGGAACCAATGGCGAGCGCGAGATGGCCTACTCCCTCTATCTTGCAGGTTTCGATGTTAAGGATGTGATGATGACCGACCTAATCACAGGTCGCGAAACCCTCGACGATATCAACATGATAGTGTTCTGTGGTGGATTCTCTAATAGCGACGTGCTTGGTTCGGCCAAGGGATGGGCAGGAGCCTTCCTCTACAACCCCAAGGCCAAGGAAGCCCTCGACCGCTTCTATTCACGCCCCGACACCCTCTCTCTCGGCATCTGCAATGGTTGCCAGTTGATGGTAGAGCTCGGTTTGGTGGGCAATGAGGATGTGAAGGCCAAGGCCCACATGCTGCATAACAACTCACACAAGTTTGAGAGTGAGTTTATCAGCCTCACCATCCCACAAAACAATAGCGTGATGTTTGGATCGCTCAGCGGCAACAAGCTTGGCATCTGGGTGGCCCACGGCGAAGGCAAGTTCAGTCTGCCCGACACCGAGGATAAATACAGCATAGTAGCCAAATACAACTATGCAGGCTATCCAGGCAATCCTAATGGCAGCGACTATAACGTGGCAGGCATCTGCAGCCGCGATGGTCGTCATCTTGCCATGATGCCCCACCTTGAGCGAGCCCTCTTCCCATGGCAGAACGCATGGTATCCACTGGACCGCCGCAATGATGAGGTGACCCCATGGATAGAAGCATTTGTCAATGCCCGCCTATGGATAGAGAGATTCAGATGATTATGACCTTCTTTAAGATTGGCGCATTCACCCTTGGGGGTGGATACGCCATGATACCTGTTATCGAGGCAGAGGTAGTAACCAAGCATGGCTGGCTAACGCGCGAGGAGTTTCTCGACACTGTAGCCATAGCGCAGAGTTGCCCAGGTGTGTTTGCCATCAACCTCAGCACGTTTATAGGATATAAGATGAATAAGACACGTGGTGCCATAGCCTCGGCCATAGGCACCGCCCTACCCTCTTTTCTCATTATTCTGGCCATAGCCATCTTCTTCCATCAGTTTGAGGACAACAAGGTGGTGGCAGCCATCTTCCGTGGCATACGTCCCGCCGTGGTGGCACTGATAGCCGTGCCCACCTTCAATCTTGCCAAGAGTGCCAAGATAGGATGGAGCAACTGCTGGATTCCGTTGGCTTGTGCCCTTGCCATCTGGGCTATGGGAGTATCGCCGATAACAGTAATCATCATCGCCGCCGCAGGAGGCTATCTCTACGGCAGATATATAAAAGGTGTGTTATGATATTCTTTTATCTCTTCATCACATTTTTTCAGATAGGCCTATTTGGCTTTGGTGGCGGCTATGGCATGCTCTCGCTCATCCAGGGCGAGGTTGTTCACCATTGGCATTGGATGACCACCAGTGAGTTTACAGATATCGTGGCCATCAGTCAGATGACACCCGGTCCTATTGGCATCAATAGTGCCACCTATTGCGGTTATACCGCCGTGGCCAATGCAGGCTATGGTCATGGCATGGCCATACTGGGCAGTGCCATCGCCACCCTTGCCCTTGTGCTACCCTCGCTGATACTGATGATCATCATCAGCCGCATGTTTTTGAAATACATGAAAACGCCCATGGTGCAGAGCCTCTTCACAGGTCTTCGCCCCGCTGTGGTGGGACTCCTTGGTGCCGCCACCCTATTGCTTATGACCCCAGAGAATTTCTCTACACCATCGGTCAATCCATGGCAGTTTTGGATTAGTGTGGGCCTTTTCATCTCCACCTTCGTGGGCACCATGATCTATAAGATTAATCCCATCCGCATGATCATCTATTCGGGCATCGCCGGCCTGTTGCTACTATACTAACAAATCATTATCCACCCTATGAGTAGCAGCGATAAACTTGATGAGCTTGCAAATAATCATCAATAATCAGTAATCACTCATCAGTAATCAGTAATCACTCATCAGTCATCACTTGCTTTAGCTTGATGAGCCCCACCTACATCTTAGCATATCCCAGCGTCAGCACCGACACCTTATAATTCTTTAGAGGCTTCAGCGCATCCATACATGCCAAGAGTGTGCTGCCCGTGGTAAACACATCATCCACTATCAAGATATGCTTACCCTCCAACTCATCGCCCACCATAGCGAAAGCATTCCTTACGTTCTCTTCCCTCTCAGCACCCGACAACCTGGTCTGACTCGAAGTGAAGCGAGTGCGCACCACGCTCTCGGCATCCACGGGCAACCCAGTGGCGATGCTCAATCCAATGGCCAAACACTCACTCTGGTTATACCCCCTCTCGCGCCTCCTCTTCTTGGTGATGGGCACAGGCACAATCACGTCTATACCCTCTAAGAACTCACGGTATCGCGCCATGCCACCCATCATTCTGCCCATATACACAGCGAGGTTAGCATTGCCATGATATTTGAAGTCATAGATGATATGAGACATATTAGAGTGAGGTCTAAAAAAAAAGAAAGCCGACGCCTTTTCTATAGGCGCCAGCCCCCAAAATCTTTGAGCCATGATGTTACCCTTGGGATTATCCACAAAGTGAGTCAACGGCATGTCCATGCGGCAGCACAAGCATAAGAAATGCTCATTCACAGAGAGTCTGCCACCGCACACCACGCAATAGCGCGGCATGACCACATCCGCTATCTCCCCAAGCAGAGATTTGAGCCAACGCCCTATTCCTCCCATCTAAACACCGAACCGTTAAGTCGTGCGGGGTCAGGTCCCTTGCAGTCAGCCGAATAAGGACTACCCGTGGTGGGACTCTTACACAAGTAAGTATGTCGGTTAAACGACATGAGCATAAACTCTTTGTCGAGATAATCCTGATACATAAACACCTCCGCTTTGGCAGCATCATCAGTCATGCGCACATCACCAGCCATGCCGATGCCCGCCACCATTATATACCTACCATCTTCGCATTGCACAATCACCTTACCCTGCCCTTTGTCGATAAGGCGGAATCGGGTGCGCACGTTGTTAGTACCCTTAGGCGCATCATAGAGCACACCATGAGTGGTAGCCTCGGCAGGTTTCCCATTGGCAAGGTTGACAATATGGAATATCTTGCCAAACGGAATATTATTGCTGCGGTCAGCCATTGGTTCCACCACTTTGAAATCATCAAATTCAGCATATCCACCCGTTGTGCCCTTAGTATTAAAGACGAAGAGCGAGGGGCGTGACCCTTGGAATGTGATGAGCTGGTAACTGAGCACCATCTCTCCGCCGAGGGGAGCAAAAGAGGTGCCATCCAGCGAATACTTATATGATGCGCGGTCGTTATCATAATCGCCGTCGAGCATCAGCCACACCCTGCCTTTAACTGGCGATATAGGCATGCAGACAGTATCGTTGTCCAGTTGAGTGAATCGTTTGAGTATCCATTCCTTGCCCACCCTATGCACACCAATCCATGAGCACGGCATGTTGATATTACCCAATCCAGCCACGTCGCCATCTTTGAGATGCGTCACGTCGAGAGTCACCACGGTCTGCGATTTCGGTCCTATAGCCCTTTGAGTTAATGTGTTTCGTGCCCACAGCAGTTGTTCTGCAGGCAAAGATTCAATGCGCAGCTTACCCTTTTTGAGTTGCCATTTGCTATCATCAGGATTATGATTCCATTGCCATATACGCTGCAGACATTTGCCATTGAAATCATCCGAGCGCTGATAAGGAGCATGCGGAGTGATTACCGTTTGAGAGTCTGTAGACGGTTTGAGCCATGTCCTTGGAGCACGTCCGAGGTTACCCTCCAACCCCACCATAGGCCATCCCTCTTTCCATGTCATTGGCATGAGGCAGACAGTACGACCTAAAGAGTGGAAGTCCTGCATGAGCAGAGCCCACCATTGTCCGTCAGGAGTAGACACTATTCCGCCCTGATGAGCGTTAGCGCAACCAGTGGCATGCTTATCTGCAGGCGATATGGAGATGTTTGTACCATTATCCACTATTCGTCCCTTTACGTTAGTCATCGGAGCGGGATGATAACCGTAAGTCTCGTCGGCAGTGATAGTGATAGTCTCATACGGTCCATAGATATTTTTTGAACGTGAGCAAAGTGTGCGACCATTAGGTTTATAATCCGTTGAGATTAGATAATACCATCCATTGATTTTATACATGTGATGCCCTTCGCCCACTGCGTTACCTTCGGGAATGATCACTTTATCCGTCCCTTCGACAGGTTCGCTCAGGTCAGGTTTGAGTTCGCAGCACCTCACGCTACCATACCCATGAATAGCATATATCTTACCATCATCATCAAAGAGCACCGAGAGGTCATAGATATTCCCTTTCACCCTCACGTGCTCCCAAGGACCGCGGATATCCGAAGCGATGAAAGCCTGCAGCCCTTTACCGTTGATGTTTGTGAACACATAGAATTTCCCCTTATTATATCTGATGCACGGAGCCCAGACCCCCTGTCCATACACCTCTTTTTTATCTATAAGCGAGAATGCGGGATCATCGAAATCGAATCTATCGAAGCAGTAGCTAATCTGTTCCCAGTTCACCAAGTCTTTAGAGTGCAGGATATTCACTCCCGGCACGGTATGCATAGTAGTGCCAGCCAGGTAATAGTCATCCCCCACGCGAATGATATCGGGGTCAGAGAACTCGTCATAAAACAGCGGGTTAGTGAATGTACCATTACCATTATCGGCAGTCCATGACTGTTGAGCGCAGATGCTATTACC
>JALFPC010000053.1 GCA_022782305.1 Prevotella sp.
ACGAGACAATATCCGCCGAGTGTGGATTCTCGTCGCGCAGCCAGCTGTACAAGATATTCAAGGACAATCTCGGCATGTCGCCAGGCGACTGGAAGCTACAGGAGCAGAGACGACTGGAGGCTGAACAATCGTGAGTCTTCTTCAATATCCCAGCTCATCCCAGCTCATCGCAGCTCATCCCAGCTCCCTTACTGCCCCACCCACCCACATCGGCAAATAAGCATGGCTGTCCGTTGTGTTGGCTGCTATACAGAGTTACATAATAGCGAATTATAAAGCAAAGAACTTTTATCCACAGCTTCGAAACGCGACTTTGGACCTGATGGAGCAGCGAGAGGAGAGGCTGTGGATAAGAGTCAATGTCTAATAGCATGTCCAAGAACTTTGTCTCGGAGAGGCGCGACTGTTAGACCTGATGGAGCAGCGAGAGGAGAGACTATCCTCTTCCCCTCCTATCCTTTTACCCCTTCTGTCTCCTCCTCCGACGCATTTTAATATGCTATTATGATATGCAAAATATGTCTGATTCGTACCAATCGGACGTCTTTTTCCATAGAATCGTACATATTTATAAGAAATAATTGACGATATGATTATAAGTTTCGATAACTTTGCAGTTAGATAAATTATCGCCGAATATCGGAAACGTTCTCGCTGAATATAATAAATGAATCAATAATATTAATAAATCTTTTTTACTATGAGAAGAAAGTTACTATTTGTTATAACAACATTCGTTCTGTCTCTCATTACTACCTCTCAAGCCTTGGCTCAAGACTCGAGATGGACAGGTGCATCTCTCAGCGATATAGCTGGTGGGAAACAAGGGTACTTCTATCTATATAATGTAGGCAAGAAAATGTTCTTGTCTCAAGGCGGATTGTGGGGAACAGGCACAGAGGTTAGTGCCTCAGGCCTGCAGATGCAAGCGCTCGAATCAGCTGGTAGCGGTAAATATTATGTGAAGACTAATCTCAAGATTGAAGGTGGTAGTAGTGCAGGATACCTTAATTTTGCTGATGGTGTTAAAATACAAAATGACCATGGCAACTTCTTTCTTGACCAAGGCACATTCTCCTGTGGTCGGTGGGCTATTAATGCTGTCTCAGGAAAGACAAAAGTATACACTTTATCGGTAAACATTACAGAAGATGGATCTCCATATAAAGGAAAAACATACTATCTTTCTGCAAAGTCTTCGTCATTGGATGTTGTGCCAACTGAATCCGTCGATGATAAGTACTCACAGTGGATGTTTGTGACATTGAAAGAGATACAGGATGATTTCAATAATGCTGATGATGCCTCGATTTCCAATCCGACACCATCACCATTCTTCTTCTCAGATCCTGGTTTCTACCGTAGTGATTTGGGCATAACAAACTGGACGATACCATCTAAAACGGCGCTGTCAACAAATAAGACTAATAAACCATTGTCGTCAGATGGTTCTGTAGTTAGCTGTGATGATAATATCCTCCCAACAAAAGCAATCAGTTCACAGACTACTACTTATACATATTCTTTGAAATGCTATTATTATAGGAACAGTTTAAAATTTAGAACTAATTCACATACTGTTACCATCTCAAGTACAGAGCCACTTCATAATCTGACAACAGTTGGTTCTTCTGAAACATTGACTGATGAAGATGGCTTCATTGAATGCGGAACTAACCATCCTTATGGAATAGCATCTCAAGAGTTGACACTCTCAAGCACAACCTCTGGACAGAAGGGATATACATATTATATAGGTAATGGCTATATCTTGGACGGAAATGGTGGCAGTAACCTTGACTCAGACTTGAATGCAAGTGTTAAGAATTGGCAGTCGCCTTACGGAAAGGACTGGACGGCTAATATCCATGGTCAGTCTGGCATTATTCAACAGACAATATCATCAGGCACCGCGGGATGGACACCAGGATGGTATAAGGTTACTTGCAAGGGTTTCTCAAACGATGGTAAAGGTTATCTCTTCGCTTACTCTGGAACACGCGATGAGTCTAATGCAGATAAGTACCAGAAATCATCGTTCATAACTCCTGAGTCAATACCTACTACTTACGTCAAGGCTTCAAGACTGATAAATGATGGTACATCAGCTTTCGAGCAGTCAGTGACTGTTTATGTCGGTCAAGGTGAAAGCCTGACATTCGGTGTTGAGGTGAAAGGTGGTTCTGCAAGTTCGTGGACATGCTTCGACTCTTTCGCACTCAGCTATTGTGGTAAGGGCGAATTGAATCTTATTATTGCCGAGGATCAGGAATCTATAGACTATCTTAATCAGCAGGTTGATACGAAAAAGAACCAGACCCTTCGTCTGAAGCGAGCCCTTAACCCAGGACAGTGGAACTCTCTTGTTCTTCCTGTAAATCTGAATGCTGGACAGGTAAAGACAGCCTTCGGCACAACAAAGCTCGCAAAGTTGAATGGAGCCGATAAAAACCGCATATACTTTGAGCTCGTCAACCTCGACGACGATGCGGCTACAGCTATTGAGGCAGGCAAGTTGTACATTATCAACCCACAGAATAAGATGCCAACGGATCAGACGGAGAAGCACCATAGCGTGGAAGTTCCAAAACCTAATATACGAGATTACTATACCATCAACCAGGTTACGTTCAACCAGAAATTGACCGAATCAAGGAAAAAGGATGACCTCATGGCTGGCGCATCAAGTGATGGAGGCCGGATGCAAATGGTCGGCACTTATGTCGCTATTCCAAAGGTCGAAGGTGCTGCTAATCCTATCCCTGCCAATTCTTATGTACTAAGTGGAGGCAGCTGGATGTACGCAACTAACGGTGTAAACAAAGTCAAAGGTCTCCGTGGATGGATAGAAACAGGC
>JALFPC010000075.1 GCA_022782305.1 Prevotella sp.
CGAACTCAGACTCTATGTTTCCACCATACCCACAGACTATCGTATAGACTGCCTCATGCAAGACATCCCATACCGTCTGGCAATAGCATACCAGAATGTGGCATACAACCAACCCCCACACACAGGCTATTATCTCGGTCCTGACAAGACAGACTATTTGAAATAACACCATCTTTTTGTGCCAATGTGTAGTGCCAATGTTAGGGACGGTTTCACGAAGTTTTGTTGCTTATATATGAATAGGGAGGGCAGTGCCCTCCCTATTCATTTGTTGTCATAAATATATTGTTTCAAATATATTGTTTCAGATCTTTGTATTACAGGGTTTTGAAGAAGTCATTTCCCTTGTCATCCACGAGGATGAAAGCAGGGAAGTTCTCCACCTGTATCTTCCATATAGCCTCCATGCCGAGTTCGGGATATTCAACGCATTCGATGCTCTTGATGGAGTTCATGGATAATACGGCTGCTGGACCGCCGATGCTGCCGAGATAGAAACCTCCATGCTTCTTGCATGCTTCTGTTACCACATCGGTGCGGTTGCCCTTGGCAATCATGATCATCGAACCACCATGATCCTGGAACTCATCCACGTATGGATCCATACGATTGGCAGTGGTGGGACCCATACTTCCGCAAGGCATACCTTCTGGAGTCTTGGCAGGACCGGCATAGAGCACGGGATGATTCTTGAAATACTCTGGCAATTCCTCGCCGGCATCTATGCGGGCCTTGAGTTTTGCATGCGCTATGTCGCGAGCCACGATGATAGTACCGTTGAGGCTCAGTCGTGTAGATACAGGGTATTGTGAGAGTTTCTTGCAGATATCAGCCATTGGTTCGTTGAGGTCTACTTTCACTGCATTGCCTTCGCCGGCATTTCTCAATTCCTCAGGTATGAGTTCTGTTGGGTTGTCGTCGAGTTTCTCTATCCACACACCATCTTTGTTGATCTTTGCCTTGATGTTGCGGTCGGCAGAACAGCTCACGCCGAGTCCGATAGGGCATGAAGCACCATGGCGGGGCAGACGTACCACCCTTATGTCATGTGCGAAATATTTACCTCCGAACTGTGCACCGAGACCGATCTTGTATGCCTCTTCGAGCAGTTGTTTCTCCAGTTCGATGTCGCGGAAAGCCCTTCCTGTCTCGTCGCCAGTGGTAGGCAGGTTGTCATAATAATGAGTGGAAGCCAGTTTTACAGTGAGCAGGTTTTTCTCTGCCGATGTACCACCGATTACGAATGCTATATGATATGGTGGGCATGCAGCAGTGCCAAGAGTTTTCATCTTCTCTACGAGGAAAGGCACGAGTGTGCCAGGGTTTTGAATTCTGGCCTTTGTCTCCTGATAGAAATAGGTTTTGTTGGCCGAACCTCCACCTTTCACTACGCATAGGAACTTATACTCGTCTCCCTCGGTGGCCTCTATGTCTATCTGTGCAGGCAGGTTGCATCGGGTGTTTACCTCGTCATACATGTTTAGTGGAGCATTCTGTGAGTATCGCAGGTTCTCCTGTGTATAAGTGTTATATACACCTCTCGAGAGAGCCTCCTCGTCGCAGTAGCCTGTCCACACCTGCTGTCCCTTTTCGCCATGTATGATGGCAGTGCCCGTATCCTGGCAGAAAGGCAGTTTGCCCTTGCATGCCACCTCGGCATTTCTAAGGAATGTGAGTGCCACATATTTGTCATTGTCGCTAGCCTCAGGATCGTTGAGGATGCTAGCCACCTGCTCGTTGTGACTTCGTCTGAGCAGGAAGTTAACATCGCGGAAAGCCTGGTTAGCCAAGGCTGTCAATGCCTCGGGAGCCACCTTGAGAATGGTTTTCCCCTCAAATTCAGATGTGGTCACTCCCTCTTTGGTCAAGAGGTAGTAGTTGGTTTCGTCTTTGCCCAACTGAAACATTGGTGCATACTTGAAATCTGGTGTTGCCATAATAGTTGATTTGTTGTTGATATTTCTTTTGTTTAAAACTGATTATTTCTTTTGTCAATACATATTCCGTTGTTTTGCAGAATCCGGTGGATGTGTTAGTGATAATATCTTAAACACTTAGTAACCGAAGATCTGTTCGGTGGTCAGCCTATGTATTTTGCCGATCTTTCCGAGGGCTTCCATGTCGAGTTCGTCCTCGTTGCCGAGTATGAGATAGCGGCGTGGTTTGCCAGCCATGGTTTCCTGTTCAAATTTCACTATGTCTGCCAATGTCATGCTGGGCAGTGCCTCATACACCTTTTTATATATATCATAGTCGAGGCCTTTTTTCTTGGCACTCTCGTATGCAGAGATGATGCCCTCTTTGGTCACGCGGCGCGACTCTATGGATTTCTTTATTGACTGTACGGCCAGATTGAAAGCCTTTTCAGACTGTGGTACTGTGTCGATGATACTGTTGAAGGTATTGATGCAGTCCATCATCTTGTCGTTTTGGCTTATGATATAAGTTCTTGAATATTCGGGATGATTTTTTCGCCATGGAGTGATATAATACCCCGAGGCACTATATGCCAGGGCGCGGCTCTCGCGCAGTTCTTGGAATACCACCGAGTTCATGCTTCCGCCGAAATATTCGTTAAACACCGATATTACTGCAGTATTGTCAGCATTCCACTTGCGCCCAGTATTGGTATACTGTGACATGTATATATTTTTGGCATTATATGGAGCTATGAATATCTCTGTTTCGTTTACTATCTGCTCCTGATATTGGCGCCCCTTTGGAGCGTCGAGCAGTGTCTTTGGTGTTTTGTGGTATTTGTTGATTATGGCGGTCAACTGCTTGATATTCTCTGGTCCATAATATTGAATATGGTGCTTATACTTGGCAATGCCGTTGATGAGCGCCACCATGTCTTCTGGGTTGCAGTTGGCCAGTTCGGTGCTGTCGGGAATATTTTTCTGTTCGTTATAGTCGCCGTATATGCCGTATTGCGAGAGCACATTAAAGTTAGTGCTTTGGTCGAGTTTGTTATCCTTGCGCGATTTCATTACCTGTTCGATATATTTGTTCCACGCCTCTTTGTCTGCCTTGGCATTGGCCATGAAATCCTCAGCCAGTATGATAGCCTCCTTCATATTGTCAGCCAGTCCACTAATTTCAACATACATATTGGCGATGCCCGAGCTAACATTGAATGAGCATGCCAGTTTATACATCTTCTGCTTAAACTCCTCTGCTGTCATCTTGTCGGTGCCGAGCAAGGAGAGATATTCGGCTGCGTATGTCAACCATTTATTGTTTTCCTGTCCCAGGTCGTAGACGTAGGTGAGGCTGAAGCGTCCGTTTTCGTTGTTCTTGACATACAGCACAGGCAGTCCTTTCTTGGTCTTGCCCTGTGTGAGGTCTTTATTAAAGTCAACGAACTGTGGAGTGAGGTCTTGCGCCTTGTGCTCGATTATTCTGGTAGCGAAATCGCTTTGATGGTCTCTGTTTGAAGGGATGGCAGTGATCTTTGGTTTGTCTATCTTCTTGATAGAGTTATCCTCACCTGTTCGTTTGTATACCACCACGTAGTTTTCCTTGAAGTGTCTCTTGGCAAAGGCAATGATATCATCTCGTGTTATTCTGCCCATGCGTTCTGATTTCTCCACCACGTCTTTCCATTTTGCGCCGTTGATGAAGGCATCCACATACTTGTCCACTCTCTGCGATGCATATTCCATAGTTATCATGTCGGCGAGTTTTTCATTGTTGTATACCGACTGCAGCAGGTCATCGGCGAAATTGCCTTTTTTGAGGTTTTCGATCTCTTGCAGCATCACTGTTTTCACATCGTCGAGGCTCTGTCCTTCGTTAGGCATGCCATAGAGGATGAGGGATGAATACTCGTTGTTGCTGGCGAGAAATGCAGCCGAGTAAAGGGTTTTCATCTTTTGGTTTATGTTGAGGTCCATGATGCCCGCATTGCCGTTGGATAGCATCTTGGCCACCAGGCTCAGTGTATCGTTTTGCATTGATGCGGCACCATCGAAGGGCCATGATACAGATATCATTTCCGACTCCTGTCCCACCACGGTGGTATCTCTTACCTCAGTGCGCTCTTTGAGTCTGGGGTATTGAGTGAAGGTGAGGTTAGGGTTGGGTTTCCATGCTCCGAAGTGCTTGTCGATGAGTGCTATGGTACTATCTGGGTCGAGGTCGCCGCAGAGGCATATTGCCACATTATTAGGCACATAGAACTTGTTGAAATAGTTCTTTACGTTTACAATCGATGGGTTTTTGAGGTGCTCTTGTGTACCAATAGTGGTTTGTGTGCCGTAGGGATGGTTGGGGAAGAGCAGTGCATAGTTTGCTGTCCACCATTTATTATTATCCTGAGCCAGGCCGATGTTATACTCCTCATACACGGCCTCCAGTTCAGTATGAAATCCCCTTACCACCATGTTTTGGAATCTGTCGGCCTGAATCTGCGCCCATGCGTCGAGTTCGTTGGCAGGCACGTTTTCTGTGTAGCAAGTCACATCATTGCTTGTATATGCATTTGTTCCGCTTGCACCTATTGCCGCCATCATCTTGTCATATTCGTTTGGAATATTATACTGTGCTGCTATCTGCGAGATACTGTCGATTTTATGGTAGCAAAGGCTGCGCTCTGTAGAATCGGTGAGTGAGCGGTAGGTCTCATACAAGTCTTCTATCTGCTTTAGATATACAGCTTCGGCCTTGGCATCAGTAGTGCCGAAATTTGTGGTGCCCTTAAACATGATATGCTCAAGGTAGTGTGCCAGGCCAGTGGTTTCTTTCGGATCATTTCTGCTGCCCGTGCGCACTGCTATATAAGCCTGTATGCGTGGTTTGTCTTTGTTTACTGAGAGATAAACTTTGAGTCCGTTGTCGAGGGTGTAGATGCGTGTGCCTGTTTTGTCGCCCTCCACGCTCTCATACTTATAATCTTTGGCGTAGGCAGCCATCATTGTAGCCATTGCTACTACAATCATTATTATTTTTTTCATAATAGTTATGTATTTATTTTATATCTCTTCTGTGTTTATTGTATGTCTCCTCGTCCACGTCGCCCATGGCCCATTCTTTTTGTGCATCTTCGCGTATGAGTTGTTTCCATGTAGCCGTGGCCTCTTTGCCCTCGTTGCTCACCCTCTGTGCATCGTCGTTTGTCATGCTGTCCCATTGGTGGTAGTTTAGTATGGTGCGGTATGTCCATGCCCATTTATAGTCGTCGTAATGGTCGGCATAATTTGCGAGCATCTTTTCTGCGTCGGCAATATTGCTGATGCTACCGTTTGCAATGGCATTCTCGAGATTTTCGAGGCATGATGCAGGCAAAGCCATGCCCCCGAGGTCCATCCATGTTTCCATGCCCGTAACGGTATGAGGCACGAGGTCGCCATAGATGTCGGTACCCCTGCCCATAGCCATTCTGATGAGCATGTCATAGAGTTGTATGCCCCTGTTGAGGGCTTTAGGTGTGATGAGACACCCTGAGTAGTTATAGTTGCCTCGATTGTCAGTATTGCCCTGTTCTTTCATGTTGATGAGGAGTTGTCTGCCATCACAAACTCGTTGCATGGTCACGGGGTTCAGCCAGTCGGTGGTCATGGCAGCTATTCTGCCCTCTGCAGGTCTTTGGTCTCTCTTGTCCCATTTGCCTATGTCTCTCCAAGTGCCCATGGTAGCAATATTTCTTGCAGGCACTATGAATGTATCGTTGCCGTTGGCAATGATGTATGAGAAGGGTAGGGCATTAGTGTTGGGATGCCCTGTTATCTTGCCCATAATCATTGAGAAGTCGCCAATGTTGGCAGGTAGCAGGACATGTGCTCCGCTTGCTGTTTTGCATCCACGCGCCAGTGTTCCGTAGTGTATTGGTCCCATCTTGTATGCGTGGTTGCTGTAGTTTGTTGCCGATCCTGCATTATAAAACGAGAGCATGGTGCCTATGAGTAGTGTAGCTTTGTGGTGGCTCACGGTGAAGGGTCCGCAGAAATTGGCGCAAGCCTCTCCATTGTCGAGATATGAGTTGGCGAATGCCACGGTGCTTTCGGCCGAGAATCCCCTGCCCACATGGCAAGCCTCGCCGATCAGGCTGTTTGTGACCTTAGCACCGTCGGTGATGCTGGCACCGGGTTGCACTATGCAGTTTTCTATTATGCAGTCGTTGCCTATGTATATGCTGGCCTGTTGCTGTCCTGCCAGGGTGCAGTCTGCCAGTCTTGCAGCACCATTTATCTCGCAGTCGTCTCCCACGGATATGTTTACCAGTTCTTTTGTGTTGATTATTTTGGCACCGAAGCCGATGGTAGTCTGCTTTGGTCTGGCCTGCTCGCCATACTCTATGGTCATGCCTTTGATAGTGTCAAAGAAGTTGTGATTATCTCTTTCCCATCTCACCATGGCTGCAGCCATCTGTGCTGACAGATTGTCATACAATACGATGTTTCCCCGTCCAGCCTCGTTGAGCACGGCAATGGTGATACCTTGTCCGAATGTGGCTCCGTCAGTGGTGGTGATGAGTCCCACATTGCATATATAGCAGTCGTCTCCGATGTTGCAGTTGTTTATATATGCACCTATATTCTCTATCAGGCAGTTGTCTCCGATGTTGGTATTTCTCAATGTGGCATTATAGATGCCCGAGTGTCTCATGAATCCCTCTTCCACCTCTATGAGTTTATAGTTTTCGCCTATGGTCACATCGCCACAGAACCTCACGTTGGCCACAAAGTCGGCATCGAAACCGTCGGCCACGGTCACTCGTGTCCAGTCGTCGGCGGTGCATCCGTGTCGCTCCATCATCTCTATCTCGTTGATGTCAAGCGACCTGTAATACTCATTTCTGTTGTTGTCGGTCATCATGCCAAATGTTTTATTCCTGTTCGTATTTATCGTAGAGGAAGTCGTTGTATGGATATTTCTGCACGTGCAGTTCTCTCACCTTCCTGTAGAGCACATCTCTGAGTTCGTCAATATTTTCTTTTTCTTTAGCCGAGATGAAGAGGCAGTTGTCATTGAGTTTAGCCATCCATGTTTTTTTGAGTGCAGCCAGGTCAGTGTTCACTTTTGTTGCAGGTGTTAGGTCGTCAGGTTCTTTCTCCACCCATGTATAAGCGTCTATCTTGTTAAAGACCATGAGCGATGGTTTGTCGGCGCATCCCAGTTCGCTGAGTGTTTTCTCCACCACAGATATCTGCTCTTCGAAGTCGGGGTGGGAGATGTCCACCACGTGCACCAGCAGGTCAGCCTCTCTCACCTCGTCGAGTGTAGACTTAAACGAGTCTACGAGGTCAGTGGGCAGTTTTCGTATAAATCCCACGGTGTCGGCAAGCAGGAAGGGTAGGTTGTCGATGACCATTTTTCTGACTGTTGTGTCGAGTGTGGCAAAGAGTTTGTTTTCTGCAAACACCTCGCTTTTTGCCAGCAGGTTCATCATTGTCGATTTGCCCACGTTGGTATATCCCACCAAGGCCACTCGTATCATCCTGCCGCGGTTTTTGCGCTGTGTAGTTTTCTGTTTGTCTATCTCTTCGAGTCGCTGCTTGAGCAGTGTGATGCGTTGCAGGATTATTCGGCGGTCCATTTCGAGCTGAGTCTCACCTGGTCCTCTCAGTCCCACGCTGCCCTTGCCACCGCCGCTGCCCGAACCGCCACCTTGCCTTTCGAGGTGTGTCCATAGTCGTTGCAGTCGGGGTAGCATATATCGGTGCTGAGCCAGTTCCACCTGTGTTTTGGCTTCAGCTGTTTGTGCTCTCATGGCGAAGATGTCGAGTATTAGGGACGTGCGGTCCAGAATTTTCACCTGCAGAGCCTTTTCGATGTTTCTTATTTGCTTGGCAGTGAGTTCGTCGTCGAATATGACCATTCCCACTTCCCTTTCGGCGTCTTCTTCGTCTTTGATATATTGTCTTATCTCCTCCAGTTTTCCTGTGCCCACGTATGTCACGGTGCTTGGTCCGTTGGCTTTTTGCGTAAACCTTTTGACCACCTGTGCTCCTGCGGTGTCGGCAAGAAATTCCAGTTCATCGAGATATTCCTTGGTTTTGGCTTCGTCTTGCTCTTTGGTTACCAGTCCCACGAGCACAGCCGTTTCTGTCTTTGCTTCTGAAATTACAAATTCTTTCATTCAATCCTTGATTTATACATATATACTATAGTTCGTTGCAAATTTACAAATAAGTAATCAAACAGCAAAACAAAAGGGAGAAAAACTTGTTCAGTCTTTCTCCCTTTTATCTTTGAGTGGCCTAATAGTGGTCTTTCTGTCATTCTATGTCATCAATGACTATAGGTTTCGTACTATCTACGGTGCCTGCTAAGATCTTGCGTGAGAGATCGTTGAGCAAGTGTTGCTGTATTGCTCTCTTCACGGGTCTTGCACCATATTCGGG
Source organism: Prevotella sp. (assembly GCA_022782305.1). Lineage (GTDB taxonomy): Bacteria > Bacteroidota > Bacteroidia > Bacteroidales > Bacteroidaceae > Prevotella. The sequence continues at coordinate 8,346 of JALFPC010000075.1, forward strand.
GTCGAAGCCCATGTTGGCCAGTTGCTCTATGGCATGGTCGTTGAGTGTGAGGTTGATGCCCTGTTCGGCAAGCATCCTTATGACGCCGTTTACTTGCAGTCTCACCACCTCTGTTATTTGCTGTTTGTTTAGCGGTTCAAACATGATAGTTTCGTCAATGCGGTTGAGCAGTTCTGGTCTGACTGTTTGCTTGAGCATTCCCATCACTTCGGCCTTGGTTTTGTCTGGTATGGTACCGTTGCCCTCTGCTATTCCCTCTCTGATGAGTTGGCTTCCGAGGTTTGATGTCATGATGATGATAGTATTCTTGAAGTTAACCGTACGCCCTTTGTTGTCGGTCAGTCTGCCATCGTCGAGCACTTGCAGCAGTATGTTGAACACGTCGGGGTGCGCTTTCTCTATCTCGTCGAGCAGCACCACGGAGTATGGTTTGCGTCTCACAGCCTCGGTCAACTGTCCTCCCTCATCATATCCCACATATCCCGGAGGAGCACCGATGAGTCTGGTCACACTGAATTTCTCCTGATATTCGCTCATGTCTATACGCGTCATCATGCTCTCGTCGTTGAAGAGGAATTCGGCCAGTGCCTTTGCCAGTTCTGTCTTGCCCACTCCCGTGGTGCCAAGGAAGATGAAAGATGCTATGGGTCGCTTGGGGTCTTGGAGTCCGGCTCGGCTTCTTCTCACGGCATTGCTCACGGCACTGATGGCCTCTTCCTGTCCCACCACTCTCTTGTGCAGTTCTTCTTCGAGATGCAGCAATTTCTCTTTTTCGCTCTTGAGCATGCGTGTCACGGGTATTCCTGTCCACTTGCTCACCACTTCGGCTATATCGTCGGCTGTCACCTCTTCTCGCACCATGGCATCTCCTCCCTGTGCACTTCTGAGTTGCTCTTTCACTGCCTCTATATCTTTTTCTATCTGTTGCAGTTTTCCGTATCTTATCTCAGCCACACGACCATAGTCGCCCTCTCGTTCAGCCCTTTCAGCCTCTATTTTGAGATTTTCGATCTTCTGTTTGTAGTCTTGTATCTTGTTTACGAGTTTTCTCTCGCCTTCCCATTTCTCACGCAGTTTACTTTCCTTTTCTTTGAGTTCGGCAATATCATTATCCAGTTGTTTGTGGTCTTCTTTGCCTATGGCCCTGCGCTCTATTTCCATCTGCTTGAGTTTTCGTGAGGTCTCGTCCAGTTCCTCAGGCACCGAGTCGTGCTCCATTCTCAGTTTTGCCGCCGCCTCGTCCATGAGGTCTATGGCCTTGTCGGGCAGAAATCTGTCGCTTATATACCTCTCAGAGAGTTTTACTGCTGCTATGCATGCATCGTCTTGTATTCTCACCTTATGGTGGTTTTCATATCTCTCTTTGAGTCCGCGCAGTATGCTTATGGCGCTCAGTTCATCAGGTTCGTCCACCATCACTTTTTGGAATCTTCGTTCCAGAGCCTTGTCTTTTTCAAAATATTTCTGATATTCGTTTAGTGTGGTGGCGCCTATGGCTCTCAGTTCCCCTCGTGCCAGTGCGGGCTTTAGGATATTGGCAGCATCCATAGCACCTTCGCCTCCTCCGGCTCCCACAAGGGTATGGATTTCATCTATAAACAGGATGATGTTTCCATCGCTGCCTGCGGCCTCATTGATTACGCTTTTGAGTCGCTCCTCAAACTCGCCCTTATACATGGCACCAGCCACCAGGGCACCCATATCGAGGCTCATGATCTGCTTGTTTTTGAGGTTTTCGGGCACGTCGCCCCTTACTATTCTCTCGGCCAGTCCCTCTGCAATGGCAGTCTTGCCAGTGCCGGGCTCGCCTATGAGCACGGGGTTGTTTTTGGTGCGGCGCGACAGAATCTGCAGCACCCTTCTTATCTCATCATCGCGACCAATCACTGGGTCCAGTTTTCCGGCTCGTGCTTGCTCCACGAGATTCTTTGCGTATTTGGCCATGGCAGACTGTTTGTTGCCTTGCTGGCCTGCGTTTGCATTGTTGAATGTCATATCTTTTCGTCTCCTTTCAGTTGCCAACCGCTCAATATCCGTGCCTCATGCCTCCAAGCATGACAAATTGTCATTTAAAAAAGATAGCCATTTTGCCTTATTGTCTTTTCTATATGAAAAAAAATGCCTACTTTTGCACCGCAAAAAGTAAACATTATGCATATTAACTCACCGATACATAAGATGCCCACGGTGCTGCATACCATGCGTATCTGCATGGCAGCAGCATTGCCCACCACATGGAAGAGTGCCAGTTGGCTGCTCAAACTCATGATACCCATATCATTGGCAGTAACACTGCTGCAGTTCTTTGGTATCTTGGAATGGATGGCACTCTATCTCCATCCCGTCTTTGTGCATCTCGGACTGCCTGGAGCCTCTGCTGTGGCCTTCATCTCGGGAGCCTCGGCAGGCACTTATGCAGGCATTGCCGCCATGATGTCTATGCCTCTCACCATGAAGCAGGCCACCATTCTCTCGCTCATGATAGCCCTCTGTCATGCTTTGCCCATGGAGTGTGCTGTCAACCGCAAGACGGGTTCTTCATTCTGGAAGATGTGCCTTATACGCATAGTAATGGCTTTTGTATGTGCTTTTGTGCTCAATATCCTGTTGCCATCCATGCCCGACCCTTATCTTTATATGGGTGCCGAAGAGGGTAGCGCATTCGGGGCGGTGATGGCTACATGGTTGCTTTCGCAGGTCAAGATGTCGGCCATCGTATTTCTTATTATATATGTGCTGATGGTTATCCAGCGACTCATAGAAGCCTACAACCTGCTTGCGCCGCTCTCGGCATTCCTTGCACCTCTGATGACCCTCTTCGGTTTGCCTCGCCAGTCGGCATACATGTGGCTTGTGGGCAATGTGTTGGGCATCAGTTACGGTTCGGCGGTGATGGTAGAACTGGAAGAGAAAGGGCTCATCAAGCGTGAAGAGGCCAATGATGTGAATTATCATCTGATTATGAATCACTCCATGCTTGAAGACACCATAGTCTTTGCCGCCACGGGCATCTCAGCATGGCTGATGATATCCACACGCATGGCCTTTGCCATCATCCTTGTATGGATGCGGCGTGCGGTCATTTCAATAAGATAGCAATAGTGCAGCAGCTGAATATCTATATATCTCAGAACAGTTGTCCTGGCAATACCTTTTTCTCTTTTATTGGGAAGAGTTTGTCGAATTCTTCTGCTTCCGTCTCATCCACGAAATAGCCCTGTGGAGTAGCATATTCGCCCTTTATTCCATCTAAGTATCCAGTCTTCAGTTCCTTGCAGAGAAAAAATGATGCATCTTCTCCTTCGGGCAGACCATGATAGCGTATGCCGAACGAAGAGGCATAAGTAAAGCCGCTCTTGCCATAGAAATCGATGTTTCCCTCAAAGCATACGGCACCGAAGCCCATCTCTGTTGCTTTCTCCAGTGTATAATCGAGCAATGCCTTGCCATAGCCTTGGCGTTTATAGTCGGGATGAATGCCTATGGGGCCGAGGGTCATGATAGGGTAAGTGTGTCTTCATTTCTTTTTTGATTGTTGATGTGTTTTTTCCATGATTATTCTTCTTTGTTGATGATTAGTACTAATTCCGCCTGCAAAGATACAACAAAAATCTCATACAGAGTTGTAAATAACGGACATATTTTCGTATATTCAAAACTTTGTATTCATCTGAAAAACACGCAGGTTGTCACTATTGCCCAACAGTATACAAACCTTGCCTTTGCCATAGCCACCGACTATGGCGAGGCAGGCAGATGGGCTTTCCATGCCATCTGCCAACTTAGTCAGAAGTATAACGAGACCCATGCCAACAAGATGTATTCATTAGTCCCTACATCTATAAAAAGAAGGAACTAAGTAAGAAAGAGGTGAAACTAATCATTAAACACTTGGGAGACCCATAGCGGTCTCCCTTTTTGTATGATCAGTTATTCTTAGGGTACAAGAACAGTTATTCTTATGATACAAGAACCGTTATTCTTATGATACAAGAACCGTTATTCTTGTGATGTAAGAACAGTTATTCTT
>JALFPC010000121.1 GCA_022782305.1 Prevotella sp.
CTTCGTCGAGAATGCCCACATCATCGATGGCTTTGCGCCTGAGCATGCAGAAAGCACCACTGATGATATCGATTTGTTGTGGGCTGTCCCATGACAGATAACTCATATAATATTTTGCAAAGGTGCGACTGTTAGGAAAGCGTGCGCATAGTCCAGTCATCTTATAGAAAGAGGTGATTGGCGTGGGCAGTCCACGTCTTGACTCCATGGCCACGGTACCATTGGGATTGTGCATCATAACCCCCACTCCACCCGCATCGGCATGTGAGTCCATAAAGGCGAGTGCTTCTCTGATGGTATTTTCAGCAACGAAAGTATCGGGATTGATAAGTAGCACATACTCGCTCTCGCTTTGTCTGATAGCCACATTATTGGCACGGGCGAAACCAAGATTATGGTTGCTCACCACGATGTTGACATCCCTGAATCGCCGACGCAGATAGCCCACAGAGTCATCCCTCGAGTGATTGTCGACGATGTATATTTCGCTGTCTATGCCCTCGAGAGCCTTTTGAAGGCTTACCAGGCATTGCTCAACATAGAATTTGACGTTGAAGTTTACAATGATTACTGTCAGTTTCTTCATTACTCTTTGTTGGTTGTATCCGGTTTGTCTTTTTTCTCCTCCTCGGTGAGATGAGCCTCGGTGTGCTTCTCTTCAGTGTTATGCTCAGCCGATTTGTCGCCATTGTTCCAGTTGGCAAAGAGACATAGCAGTGTGATGAGTGCCATATAGAGATACGACACGTTGACTGTGAGGTAATAAAGCACTGCATTGCTGATAATGACAGGTGCGAGCATAAAGCCTCTGCGGTGCTTATTCTGCTTGAAGAGCATAAATGATGCAGGCATCACAGCAAGAGTGATGATTACCATCAGCATGCAGAGTATGAAATCGGTTGAACTATATGCCGTGAGGTATCCCATGGGCAACACTTCGGTTTCAAAGAGCACCACTATCACGGCTGTAATGGCCATGGTAAGTTGCACTGTCAGTGTGGTTATCTTGTTGCTTTTCATTTTATTTTTGTTTCTTAGTGAGTTATATATTATTCTGTTTTTATTTCAAATGCTGTGCGGTTGAGGATGGAGCGTCCCAGGGTTACCTCGTCTGTATATTCGAGTTCGTTACCCACAGACACTCCCCGTGCAATCACCGAAAGTTTCACATCTATCCCACTGAGTCTACGAGAGATATAGAAATTGGTTGTATCTCCTTCCATAGTAGGACTAAGAGCGAATATCACCTCTTCCACATCTTCTTCTTTCACTCTCTCCACCAGTGAGTCTATCTCAATATCGCTTGGTCCGATGCCGTCCATGGGAGATATCACCCCTCCCAGCACATGATACAGTCCGTCAAACTGTTGTGTGTTTTCTATTGCCATCACGTCCTGAACATCCTCAACCACGCATACAATCTTATGGTTGCGTTTAGAATTGGAACATATCGGACAAATATCGCTATCGGATATATTATGGCACACCTTACATCTTTTGATCTCATGGCGCATCTTGGCCAAGGTGTCGGCAAAGCGGTCAACGCTCTCTGTTTCCTGTCTGAGCAGGTGGAGCACCAGTCGGAGGGCTGTCTTACGCCCTATACCAGGCAGTTTGGCAAATTCGCCCACTGCTTTTTCCAATAGTAGTGATGGATAGTCCATAATTACAATATTGTTGTTATATCTCGCTGAGTTCTAGCCATCTCATGCTCTTCTCATCCAGTTCTTCATTTAGTAGAGGTAGTCGTTTTGCCATCTCAGTAATCTTGTCTACGCTGACATCAGCGCCACAGAGCAGGGTTTCAATTTCTTTCTTTTCGGATTCCAGACGTTCTATGTCTATCTCGAGTTGCGCCATCTCCATTTTTTCTTTGTATGTGAGTTTGCGCTTCACCTCATTATGATAGTCGGCCTTGGGTTTGGATATCTTCTTGGTGGTATCATCGGCTTTTGTTGCCAGTCTACTCCACTCACGGTATTGTGAATAATTTCCAGGGAAATCCTTGATTTCTCCCCCACCCTTGAATACAAGCAGATGGTCTATCACCTTATCCATGAAATATCTGTCGTGGCTGATCACGATGACGCATCCTGGAAATTCGGCCAGATATTCCTCCAGTATCTGCAGTGTTATGATGTCGAGATCGTTGGTTGGTTCGTCGAGAACGAGGAAATTAGGATTTTTCATCAATACAGTGCAGAGATAGAGTTTACGTTTCTCTCCTCCGCTGAGTTTGCTCACATAGTTTTGCTGTTGCTCGTTTGTAAAGAGGAAATATCTGAGCAGTTGTGATGCCGACATGTGCTTACCCTGCCCCATGTCTATATAGTCGGCTATGTCGGTAATGATATCAATCACCTTTTTATCTGGATCAAACTGTAATCCATCTTGCGAGAAATAGCCAAACTTAATGGTATCGCCCACCACAATCCTGCCATCATCGGGAGGTAGCAGTCCAAGCAGCATCTTGATGAATGTAGACTTGCCCGTACCATTGTTGCCCACTATTCCCATCTTTTCGAAGCGTGAGAAATTATAGTAGAAATGGTCCATGATGACATGCTCCTCATCCCATGCCTTCGAGATGTACTGGCATTCAAATATCTTGCTGCCTATATACACATTGTTGGCCTTGAGTCTGAGCGTGCGCTCTTCTATGTTTTGCTTTGCGATCTTCTCCAGTTCATAAAAAGCATCTTCGCGATATTTGGCCTTATGTCCACGTGCCTGTGGCATGCGTCTCATCCATTCCAATTCCGTGCGGTATAGGTTATTGGCTCTTGCCACCTCAGCCCTTTTGGCATCTATGCGTTCTTGTCTTTTTTCGAGATAATAAGCATAATTGCCGCGGTATGTATACATCTGCTTATCGTCGAGTTCTAATATTACTGAGCACACTCTGTCAAGAAAGAACCTGTCATGTGTGACCATGAGCAGGGTCTTGCGTCCTCTTGCCAGAAATTCCTCGAGCCATTCAATCATTTCAAGGTCAAGATGGTTTGTGGGCTCATCGAGTATGAGCATGTCGGGCTCTGTTATCAGCACGTTGGCAAGTGCCACCCTTTTCTGTTGTCCTCCACTGAGTTGCCCCATCTGTTGGTTTAGGTCACCAATTTTTAGTTTGGTCAGTATCTGCTTGGCTTTGAGTATTTTCTCATCTTCGCCTTGATGATTGAAGCAGGCGTCAATAACTGTTTCCTTTGGGTCAAAATGGTTGGTCTGCTCCAGAAATCCCACTGTAATATTGTTTCTGAATATTATCGACCCGCTGTCGGGTGAATCCTTGCCGGCAATGAGCGACAGAAGTGTTGACTTGCCCGTACCGTTTTTGGCTATCAGTCCCACTTTCTGACCTGCGGCCACACTGAAACTGATATTTTCAAACAGGGTCAGTGCCCCGAATGACTTGGTGAGCATCTGCACATCGAGGAATGGTGGTTCTTTTGCCATTGTCTCTTGTATTGTGGTTTTGATTTACTGATTAAGTTCTTTTATTATTTGGTCTATATAATCAAGCAACTCGTCGCGTCCTGTTTTCTTTTCGCTCGACGTCACAAACATAGGTGGCAGTTCCTCCCATGTCTCCATGAGTTTTGCCTTATACTTTTCGGTATTTGTCTTTTGCTGTCCTATTGAAAGTTTGTCAGCCTTTGTAAACACAATAGAAAATGGTATGCTGCTCTGCCCAAGCCAATCAATAAACTGCAGGTCTATGGGCTGTGGCTCATGGCGTATGTCAACAAGCACAAAAACATTTACTAATTGCTGGCGCTGCAGGATATAACCTTGTATCATTTGCTCCAGACGCTTGATTTCTGACTTAGAGCGTTTGGCAAAACCATATCCTGGAAGGTCAACAAGATACCACTCCTTGTTGATGATAAAATGATTGATGAGCAGTGTCTTTCCTGGTGTGGCCGATGTCTTTGCCAATTTCCTGTTGTTGCACAACATGTTTATCAAACTCGACTTGCCAACATTGGATCTACCAATAAAGGCAAACTCGGGCTTGCTATCGGATGGGCACATGCTCTCGCGAGGAGCGCTAATCACAAATTCTGCTGTCTTTATGTCCATATAATAATAAGGTATATATATCGTTGTCTAATATTATTTTGCAAAATTACGGTTTTTTGCTTGAAGGACAAAATAAATTCTCTTTTTTATTTGGCGGTTTAAACAAAATATGATAACTTTGCAGTCGTTTCAGTGAAACAACCGCGTTTCCGTCCGCGAAACGCGTCTCTCAACAATAAAACATCAATACTTTTATGTATACGAAACAGGATTTAGAATCAATGGATATACCACAGCTCATGCAAATTGCGAGCGATTTGGGTATAAAAGTTACCCCTGCCGACGATTTGGAGAATGTGGTTTATGCTATCCTCGACCGCTCAGCTGAACAATCGGCTGCCGAGGCTGCACCAAAAAGAAAACGCACGAGAATAACCAAGAAAGACACCAACAAAGTGTATACCGTGAATGGCACAGAGGGAGAAAACTTTGATGTCATGAACAATAGAGTGCAGAAACCCATAACCACTTTGGGAAAACTCTTTTCTGATGATATGCCAGCAGAACAGCAACCTTCACTTTTTTCTGACATACCTGAGGACAACGCACAAACAGACACAAGTATCACTTCAGGCATGACAGCCACTGAAGCCGAAACAGAAGAAAAACCTAAGAAGAAGCGTGGACGTAAGTCAAAGGCTGAATTGGCCGCTATGGCTGCTATGGAGGCTGAAAAGTTAGCCCAGCAGAATCAATCAGAACAAGAGCAAGATAGTTATAGTGACACACAGGTTAATGATAACACAACTGAATACATAGACAATACGGCCAATACTACTGCTGACACAGAATTGACAGACAATGGCGACAACATTGATAATGGCAGCAATATTGATAATGGCGACAACATTGACAATGGCGACAATATTGACAATGGCGACAACATTAACAATGGCGACGTTCAAGCAGAATCGGATGACAATGTCAGCGTAGGTACAAATGGAATATGGGACGGTGACCCAGGAGATGGTACCGACTTCATAACAGTGGTAGACCTGCCAATAGAAGACCAGGAGGCCATACCTTCACTCGATATCTTCGACCGACCAATGGCACAGGCCGTGCCCATGCATAGCACACCGCAACCAATTGCAAAACAGCAAAAGAAAACTTTTGATTTCGAAGGACTCATTACAGGCAACGGAGTAATTGAGATTCTCAGTGATGGATATGGATTCCTACGATCAAGCGACTACAACTATCTGTCATCCCCAGATGATATATATGTATCACCGCAGCAGGTAAAGAAATATGGACTGAAAACCGGCGATGTGGTAGACTGCACAGTGAGACCGCCACACGAAAACGAAAAGTATTTTGCGCTTAGCACTATCAACACCATCAACGGTCGACATCCATCTGAGGTTAGAGACCGTGTGGCTTTTGAACATCTTACACCTCTCTTCCCAGAAGAAAAATTCATACTCTGTGGAGATCGTGCCACCACAAACCCAAGCACACGCATCGTAGATCTCTTCTCGCCAATCGGAAAAGGTCAGCGCGCCCTAATCGTGGCACAACCCAAAACCGGTAAGACAATACTCATGAAGGATATTGCCAATGCCATTGCAGCCAATCATCCTGAAGCTTATCTCATGATGCTGCTCATAGACGAAAGACCTGAAGAGGTGACAGACATGAGCCGCACCGTAAACGCCGAGGTTATAGCATCCACTTTCGACGAACCTGCCGACAGACATGTAAAGATTGCAGGTATTGTGCTCGAAAAGGCAAAGCGCATGGTGGAATGTGGACATGATGTGGTTATCTTCCTCGACTCCATCACACGTTTGGCACGTGCATACAACACCGTAAGCCCTGCCAGCGGAAAAGTGCTGACAGGTGGTGTGGATGCAAATGCACTGCAAAAGCCTAAACGCTTCTTTGGTGCCGCACGAAACATCGAAGGAGGAGGCTCACTCACCATCATAGCCACAGCACTCATCGACACTGGTTCAAAGATGGACGAGGTGATATTCGAGGAGTTCAAAGGCACAGGCAACATGGAACTACAGCTCGACCGCTCGCTGGCAAACAAGAGAATATTCCCTGCTGTCAACCTCGTGCAGTCTTCTACACGACGAGACGATCTGCTGCTTGATCCTACTACTCTCAACCGCACATGGATACTACGCAAGTTCATATCTGACATGAACCCGATAGAAGCCATGAACACCATACGCGACAGACTCGTACAGACTCACAGCAACGAGGAATTTCTTATGTCAATGAATGGATAAGCATCATATCATATTGGCACTGGGCAGCAATCATCATGCAGATACTAATATACCCAGAGCCATCAGTATACTGGGGCGTGGAATGGTAGAAATGACCATTTCCACGCCCTTGTGCAATCCTGCCATCGGCATCAGCGCACCTGATTTCACCAATTGTATCATATCGGCATTCACAGATATGGACATAGAAGCCCTCACTCTGTTTGTCAAGGAAACAGAGAGGGAAATAGGACGTACCAGCAAGGATAAACAGCGAGGACTCATCACAATTGATATCGACATCATGCAATTCGATAAACAGAGATATCATCACGACGACTGGCAACGACCGTATGTTATTGCAGGTCTGATGGAACTTTCCTTACAATAGAATACAATAGAACGCAATAGAATACAATAGAATATAATAGAATATAACAACACATACCCCAAAAGCATTTACAACTATGAAAAAAATCATACTCTCAGCAGTTCTCGCCATAATAATTTGCTCATATACCAATGCGGCAACGCCAGAATACGATAAGTGGTTTTGCGACTCAACCCTGCGCATCGACTATACCTTTGCTGGCAATACAAATCATCAGAGCATATATGTGGACCAGCGTGCCATAATGCCAGGATGGTATGGCAGAAAGCATAATCTTGACCTCCTTCCCGTAAAGGGAGACGGACAGATTACCGTGTGCGACTCGGCCACTCATACCGTAATCTACAGACACTCGTTTAGCACTCTATATCAAGAATGGATAGATACCGATGAGGCAAAACATACATCTCGCTCGTTTGAGAATGTGTTTCTTGTGCCATTCCCAAAACAAACCATAGAGGTTACTGTCTGCCTCAATAGCAAGCATGGAGATACAACGGCTGTGCTTACTCATTATATAAACCCAAAGGATATACTCATCCGACGCAAAGGTTTCAACCGTATTACAGAACATGAGATTATTGCCAAAGCTGGTGATGGAGTTAGTAATCCTATAAACATCGTTTTTGTGGCTGAGGGATATAAGGCAGAAGAGATGGACTCGTTTATCAATGACTGCCGCATAGCCACAGAGAGCATTATGGCACACCAACCATTCTATGACCTTAAACACAGATTTGAAGTTATAGCAGTGAAAAGCGCCTCTGAAGATTCGGGCACAAGCACTCCGCGTTTAAATGACTGGCGCTCAACTGCTCTTGGGTCTCAATTCTCCACATTCTATTCCGACCGCTACCTTACAACACTCAACATTAAGAGGTTGCACGATGTGCTGGCTGGCATACCTTACGAACATATAATCATTCTTGTAAACACAAACGAATATGGGGGTGGCGGCATCTATAACTCATACAACCTCAGTTACACAAAAGGACAATGGTTTAAACCAGTGGTAGTGCATGAGTTCGGTCATAGTTTTGCTGGTCTTGCCGACGAATACGAATATGGAGATGGCGACCCGCTTTATTTCGCCGACCATGAACCATGGGAGCAAAACATCACCACACGCTGTGATTTTAACTCAAAATGGAAGGATCTCTACGACAGTAAGCTTGCCGGACTTCATGAAGGTGCTGGTTATCAGTCGAAGGGTGTATGGCGCTCGGCACCAGACTGCCGCATGCGTACCAATTACAATCCCGACTTCTGCATAGTATGTCGCAGGGCCATTGAGCGCATCATCAACTTCTACTCTGAATAATAGTATGATACTTACATATCTCTGAGTAATACCGAACGAAGATTATCAAGATAGTCGTGACGCATCTTGATAAGTTTCATCATTACCTCTGCATCCAGATTGTCTAAAGATAGGTTGAGCATCCATTTGCCTGAAGACTCAAGACGGTCTAAAGCCACGCCAACAGACAGTTTGTCAGTGCTCATGGCAGGAATAAAACGTGAGGTGTCACCCTTCTCATCAGGTGTTGTTTCAATAATCAGCCCTGCCTCTGAAAGTCGGTATAGAAGGTCGTTGACCACTCGAATGGGTATGCCTGTATCGGTGGTTATACTACTTACTTCCGTGGCGCCCTTGCCATGATCAAAATGGCGGCATATACGAGCAAGGATGATGAGAGATAGCATCATGCGATAGCGCAAACTTATATCATCTGTAGAGGCATTATAATCGTAATGGTCGAGGTATTGGCTTGTATAACAGAGTTCTGCTCCAAAGAGACAGATAATCCATGAAATCTGAATCCACAGCATAAACATAGGCAATGCAGCGAAAGAACCATATATGGCATTATAACTGGACACCCAGATCTGCGAATGGATATAAACAAGTTGCAACCACTGCATGGCAACACCCGCCAGTATGCCTGGTGCAATAACATTGCGGAACCTTACATGGGTGTTTGGCATAAACATATAGAAAGCCATAAATAGCAGCGACATAAGTACGTATGGGCTCATGCCTACCAGAAAACGAAGCAACGGCGAGATGAGCTCCATGTCGGCCATGGAATCAACAAATGTGGCCACAAAGATGGAGAGACCCGATGTAAACACTATGAAGATGGGCAGGGCAAAAAGCATAGCCATATAGTCGGTAAATGTGCGGAATAGACTTCGTGGCTTCTTAACCTGCCATATATTGTTGAATGCCAGTTCAATATTGTTTACAAGCATGAGCACAGTATAGAGCATGAAGATAAGACCGACACCGAGAAAGACTCCACTGCGGGTATGAACAAGATAACTGTTTACAAATCCCACTATAACGTCAGCTACTTGTGGTTGCGACTGCAATGTATCCTTAAACCATACTTCTATATATTTATTGTATCCAAAACCTCGGGCAATAGCAAACACCACAGCCATGATAGGCACAATGGCAAGAAGGGTGGAATAAGTGAGAGCCGCTGCTTGATTGACCACTCTCTTTGCTGTAAAGAATTTGACCGCAAGCACCAACACCCTCACAATCTTTTCCTTTAAAAAGAGCGTGGCACAAGAAAATATCTCATTCATCTGTAGTAGTATTTATTGATTAAAAAAAGAAAGCAGAGGTTCTATAAGCCGGGTCCTGTATCTGAATGCCTTTGCATTCAGACGTCTGTCATTTATCTACGCTGAATGTCACCAAACAACTCTAGCGTTCTACCCTCCGACGACATCATAATTGATTCAGGCGGGCAACCTTCTGACGCCGGTATACATGAACTTGCAGCTCCCGAGGAGCACAGCCAGCAGGTCACCCTGCCTCTGGTGGTCTCTTACACCGCCTTCTCACCCTTACCATACACGAAGCATGGCGGTTATTTTCTTCTGCTCTACTCTACTGTTGCCAATAGCTTGCATATTAACAAGCGGGACGCCCTGCGCTGCCCGGACTTTCCTCCCGCACCGTATGGGTGCCAGCGACAGACCGAACCACTGCTTTCCAATTGCAAAGGTACGCATTTCTTTTGATACCACACTATCTTTGATTGATTTTTTTGTTTCATCGGCATTAATAACAGCAAGCATATAACAAATTAACATCTTGCGTTAACACTTATAAAATTGTCGTTTTAACATTTTAAACCTTCGATGAAATAGCGCAAACAGCAGTTAAGAGTATTTGGCCAATTGTTAAATTGCAACAAATAATACGGGAAAATTATCAGAAATAGAAATTTTGAAATTAAATTTGCAGCCGAAAAAGAAAATTATAACAATTACAACAAATACGTTAATCATGAAAAGAATCATTAATGTTTTGCTTTCGGCATCATGCTTGGTTGCCATAGCATTTTCAATTACTGCTTTCTGCAAGGCAGAAGCTGCACCTGCAGTGGTTGGACAACCTGTAGATCTAACCTATGCCGCAGAAAAAGCGCTGCCATCAGTTGTTCATATCAAATATGTTCAAAACAGCAAGATTAGAACTGTTGACGTGCAAAGCGATCCCTTCAGCGATTTCTTCGCAGACCCCTTCGGTGGTTTCTTCGGCAGAGGAAATGGCGGCACTCAGAAAAGACAGATACAAACTCCCAAAAAAGTAGCCACTGGTTCGGGTGTGATTATCTCGGTAGACGGATACATTGTAACAAACAATCATGTGGTGGACGGTGCCGACGAACTCATCGTTACACTCAACGACAATAGTGAATATTCGGCACGCATCATTGGTACTGATAAGACTACCGACCTGGCACTCATAAAGATAGACGGCAAAAACTTGCCTGCCATCACCATAATCAACAGCGACGACATCAAAGTAGGTGAATGGGTGCTGGCTGTGGGAAACCCTCTCGGACTCAACAACACGGTAACGGCAGGCATCGTGAGCGCAAAAGCACGCTCATTGGGTGCCAACGGTGTTGAATCGTTTATACAGACAGATGCCGCCATCAACAGTGGAAATTCTGGCGGTGCACTCGTAAACACACGTGGCGAACTGGTGGGCATCAATGCCATGCTATACTCGCAAACTGGCAGTTACAGTGGATATGGGTTTGCCATTCCTACCACCATCATGAATAAGGTTGTGGACGACCTAAAGAAATATGGTGTGGTGCAGAGGGCTATGCTCGGTGTTACCGGTGGTAACGTTAAGGATTATGTGGATGCACAGAAGGAAAACGGCAAGGAGGTTGATCTTGGTACCATGGAAGGTGTTTATATTGACAAAGTAGCAGAAGACTGCGCTGCTGCTGATGCTGGACTGGAAAAGGGAGATGTGATTATTTCTGCCGACGGACAAAAGGTGACCAGGATGGCCGAACTGCAGGAAATAATTGCCAAGAAACGACCAGGCGACAAGATAAACCTTACATATTTGAGAAACAAGAAAAAGCATAATGTGAGCGTAACACTCAAGAACGAGCAGGGCAACGTAAGCGTGGTGAAGAATGCAGACCTCGACGTGCTCGGAGCAGTGTTCCGTGAAGTAACCGATGCACAGAAGAGTCAACTAAACATCAAATACGGTGTAGAGGTTGTGAAAGTGAACAACGGAAAACTCAAGGATGCTGGCATGGGCAAAGGATATATTATCACCCATGTAAACGATACAAGCATCAAGACCCTCGATGACCTGGCAGAGATAGTAAAGAGCGCATCTACAAGCAAAGATCCTGTGCTATACATAAAGGGCATATATCCAACAGGCAGAAAAACATACTATGCCGTGCCACTGTCAGAATAATGCACATTAACTAAATGTACGATATAATCAACGGAATAGAGGAGCAAAGAGGTACCTACCATCGGCTCCTCTATTTCTTTTGCAGTAAAATAACAGGCATAATGACAATAAACAATGTTTTTCTTGTTATTTTTCTAAAATTAATTTGGTGGTCTCGAAAATAATCCATAACTTTGCAAATCAACATAAGAAACCTAAGAACAATGAGACAACTAAAAATCATACAGTCAATAACCAACAGAGAGAGCGCAGCCCTCGACAAGTACCTCCAGGAAATTGGAAGGGAAGAGATGGTTACTATTGAAGAAGAAGTGGAATTAGCGCAACGCATACGCAAGGGTGACAGGAAAGCCCTTGAGCGACTCACCAAGGCTAATTTACGTTTTGTTGTCTCAGTGGCCAAACAATATCAAAACCAGGGGCTCAGTCTGCCCGACCTCATAAATGAAGGTAATCTGGGACTGATAAAGGCGGCAGAGAAATTTGACGAAACACGCGGTTTCAAGTTCATATCTTATGCCGTTTGGTGGATAAGACAGAGTATACTCCAGGCACTTGCAGAGCAGAGCAGAATGGTTAGACTGCCACTCAACCAGGTGGGTTCGATGAATAAAATAAGCCGCATATTGAGCAAGTTTGAACAGGAGAACGAACGACGTCCAAGCATTGAAGAAATCTCGGAAAAAATCAATCTGCCCGAAGACAAAATCGACGATGTGCTCAAAGTTAATGGTAGGCATATCTCTGTAGATGCCCCATTCTCTGAGAGTGACGATAGTAACCTGCTTGACGTGATGGTCAATGACAATTCTCCCATGGCAGACAAGGAGCTGGTGATGGAATCTCTTAGGGCTGAAATAAAAACCGCACTGCAAAGCCTGACCGAAAGGGAGAAGAATATCATCGAGGCTTTCTTCGGTATAGACCAACCCGAAATGACATTAGAGGAGATTGGTACCAAATATGGTCTCACAAGGGAGAGAGTGAGACAGATAAAAGAAAAAGCCATAAGAAGACTTAGGTCGGCAACAAAGAATAAAGTACTCAAACAGTATTTAGGATAAGAAACAGACATAACAATAAAATGAAAACTTTCAAATATATGGGCGTAGCGGCAGCCATTGCCGCACTCTTTGCCACAACGGTGATTTCAGCCAAACGTACAGCTGTAGACAAGGTTTACATGTTTGGGTTCGCTGCTTCTTTCAACGACTCAACGGTATATTTCACAAATGTGCAGACTGTAGACAGTGCTTGGATGGACACAAAAACCAAATTCCTGCTCGGCAGAGACAACTACTCATACCAACTGCGCAACTATCTCGCTGATAGCCTAAACGAGAAAAATCGCACATGCATAGTAATGTTCAACTGCAAAAAGGAAAAACTCGAGAAGAAATATCTCAAACTCAAAAGATTATACACCACCAAAGCCAACAATAAGTTTAAAGTCAACTATCTCAATGAAGATGATTTCAAGTTTGAAACCATTGACATGAGCGAACCAGTGATAGAGGTAGTGGCAGATTCTACAGCCAATGTAGACAAAAAGGCTGAGAAAGCTGCAAAGAAGGCAGAAAAGAAAGCTAAGAAGAAGGCAGAAAAGAATGCTAAGAAAAAGGCTAAGAAGGCTGACAAAGAGTGATGACAAATAATTATATAGTGGCGCAACTACCTTTCAATATCTCATGCCCGGATGACATGGATATCGGTATGCTTTTGCCATCACTTGACAATTTCAAGGCTGAAAAAATTGATGAACCTATTTTTTCACTTGTCATAGACAACTCGCTTTCTCCCTCAAAGCATCGCCAACTCATGAAGGATTCTGATACGGGAAACGGAGTAATTAGCGTGTATACCACCGACAACGGCGACAGGGAGTTTATAATCAATGATATAGGCGGGCGCCACTGCTGTCTGCTGCAAACTAATGAAGATTATTCAAAATGCCGTTGTGCCCTGAATGGCACCAAGGGCATGATTAGTTTCGGACTCAATGATGCTATCATGATAGCGTATGCCTTTGCCTCATGCCGACATTCTGCACTACTCATTCATGCCTCTTGTGTTTGCAAAGACGGATGGGCTTATCCATTCATAGCTGAAAGCGGTACGGGAAAGAGTACCCATAGCGCCAAATGGATGAATGCCATAGAGGATGTGCAACTGCTCAATGACGACAACCCAGTGCTGAGAGTAATAGACGGAATTGCTTATGTATTCGGTTCGCCGTGGAGCGGAAAAACTCCATGCTACCGCAACAAACAATGTCAGTTGGGAGCACTGGTGCACATAAAACGAGACAAGACCAACCATTGCGAACCAATGAGACCATACATAGCCTTTGCCAACATGCTTTCATCTTGTTCGTCGATGACTTGGGACAAACATATTCATAATAGCGTGTGTGATACCATATCAGTAATTCTGCAATCCACACGAATGTACACCATGCATTGTCTGCCAGATGATCAGGCTGCCCTAATATGCTTTGATACGGTAGGTAGGAATAAAGAATAATTGTTTATATGACCCACAAACAATACTGTTCATGGATGCAATAGAGATAAAAGTGCCCAACGCCATATTCTTGCCAAAGGTTATCGACTACCTTAAGGATGGTCACACCGTAACACTGCCTCTCAACGGATACAGCATGCGACCCTTTCTTGAAAACGGTAGAGACAAGGCTCTACTCTCGTATGCAGCCGACAAAGACAAACTGAAGGTGGGCGACCCTGTATTGGCAGAGGTGAGAAAAGGGTTCTTTGTTCTCCACAGGATTGTGGCTATGAATGGTAACGAAGTGACATTACTCGGCGATGGCAACCTCACTCCTGAGCACTGCCACAGGGATGACATTAGGGCTACGGTGATAGGGTTTTATAGGAAAGGGCGACAAACCCTCGACAGAACCGACGGTCGCAAATGGAGATGGTATTCATGGTGGTGGATGCTACTTAGACCCATTCGTAGATATCTCCTCTTCATCTATCGACATTTATTTGTATAATCAATATTTATAAAACGATCAATAATCAACTTAAATAACAGATATGAAAAAGAAACCTGGAATAAACATGCGCAATATAT
>JALFPC010000028.1 GCA_022782305.1 Prevotella sp.
TTTTTTTGTATAACTAACTAACCATGTTTAAAAAGTTTCATGGCTTCCACTTGCTTGAAAGTCATCACAACCTGCAAGTAAAGCGTTTTAACGAGAGTCTTCCCAAGTATCTCAAGAGTACAGCCATCAAGGCCGCAGTAATAATCCTTTCCACACTGCTGATATGGAATCTGCCGTCTGCATGCTTCGGCATCGACGGACTGACAGTGGTGCAACAGCGTATAATAGCCATTTTTGCCTTCGCAACCTTGGCATGGGTGCTTGAGGTGGTGCCCGCATGGGCCACGTCAGTGGCCGTAATAGGTCTGCTCCTGCTCTTTACCAGCGATAGTGGAATCATCTTTATGTGCAACCCCGACAGCGTGGGCACATTGCTGAATTATAAATCGGTAATGGCAACCTTTGCCGACCCTGTAATCATGCTCTTCATAGGCGGTTTCATCCTCGCTATAGCAGCAGGCAAGACAGGTATCGACGCCCATCTGGCAAAAGTATTGCTGCGCCCATTCGGCAGTAAGAGCGAGAATGTGCTCCTTGGCTTCCTACTCATCACGGGCTTGTTTTCTATGTTTGTTTCCAATACTGCCACTGCTGCCATGATGCTCACCTTCCTGGCTCCTGTGTTCAAGCAGTTGCCCCCAGAGGGCAAGGGTCGCATGGCCATGGCTCTGAGCATTCCCGTAGCTGCAAACCTCGGTGGCATGGGCACTCCTATCGGCACACCGCCAAACACAATAGCCCTCAAATACCTTAATGACCCTGAGGGACTGAACCTCGGCATCGGCTTCGGTGAATGGATGATGTTTATGTTTCCGATGGTTATCGTGCTCCTTTTGCTCAGTTGGTTAATAATAAAGAAGATATATCCTTTTACGCAGAAGACCATTGAACTGAAGATAGAAGGTGAGTTGCAGCACAATTTCAAGACTAAGGTGGTGATAATAACATTCATTATCACTGTGCTGCTATGGCTCTTTGATAGCGTAACGGGCATCAACTCCTATACCGTGGCCCTTGTGCCCTTTATGATATTCTCGCTTACGGGAGTCATAGACCGCCGAGACCTGGAAGAGATCAACTGGTCGGTGATATGGATGGTGGCAGGTGGTTTCGCACTCGGCTATGCCCTCAACGGTTCGGGACTTGCCAAACAGGCGGTGGCGAGCATCCCATTCGGCGATTTCTCTCCCGTTGTCATCCTCGTGCTCGCATGCCTGATATGCTATGCCCTGTCTAATTTCATCAGCAACTCAGCCACTGCGGCCCTGCTCATGCCTATACTTGCAGTGGTATGCTTAGCCATGGGAGACAAACTCGACGTGATAGGAGGCACATCCACAGTGCTCATCAGTGTGGCAGTGGCAGCATCCAGCGCTATGGTGCTACCTATCTCTACACCGCCCAATGCTCTCGCCTTTGCAACCAATCTCATCACCCAGAAAGATATGGCACGCATAGGTATCATCATAGGCATCATGTCGATGATTCTCGGACTCTCCGTCCTGTATGTATTGGGTACCATGCACATAATATAAGCAGATAAAATAGTTAAATAATCATAAATATTTCAGTTGAAGGACTGTATTATATATGATGTGTGTAATAAAAGTTGTAACTTTGCAGTCCGATTATTTAAGGGGAGCCCTTAGAACCCCGTGGGTTGTGTGTTAATAGTGCTGTCTTTGGCCGGACAGGACGGTTAGTGAATCATTGCCCAGAATAAGAGAAATGTTTTTTAGTAGTAAATTTAAAAATTAAAATGAACACTTTAAGTTACAAAACTATTTCCGTTAACAAGGAAACAGCTAAGAAGGAGTGGGTCGTTATCGACGCCGCCGACCAGGTAGTAGGTCGTCTGTGCTCTAAGGTAGCAAAGTTGCTCCGCGGAAAGTACAAGCCAACATTCACTCCACACGTAGATTGTGGCGACAACGTAATCATCATCAACGCCGACAAGGTGGTATTCACCGGCAAGAAAGAAACCGAAAAGGTATACACACGTTATACTGGTTATCCTGGCGGACAGCGTTTCAACACTCCAGCAGAGCTGCGCAAGCGCGAAGGTGGTGCTGACAGAATAATCCGTCATGCCGTTAAGGGTATGCTCCCCAAAGGTCCTCTCGGACGCAGCTTGCTCAATAACCTCTATGTATATGAGGGTACTG
Source organism: Prevotella sp. (assembly GCA_022782305.1). Classification (GTDB taxonomy): domain Bacteria; phylum Bacteroidota; class Bacteroidia; order Bacteroidales; family Bacteroidaceae; genus Prevotella. Next base: position 2,166 of record JALFPC010000028.1, read on the forward strand.
CACACAAGCATGAGGCACAACAGCCAAAGTCAATAGATATTAACCAGTATAAATAAAGCATAGACAATGGAAGTAGTTAATGCATTAGGTCGCCGTAAGAGTGCAGTTGCACGCGTATACGTTACCGAAGGTACAGGCAAGATTACGATCAACAAGAAAGACGTAACAGAATATTTCCCATCAGCTATCCTCCAGTATGTTGTTAAGCAGCCATTGGCTCTTTTGGACGTAGCTGAGAAATATGATATAAAGGCAAACCTCGACGGAGGTGGTTTCACTGGTCAGAGTCAGGCTCTGCGTTTGGCCATCGCCCGCGCATTGGTAAAGATCAATGAGGATGACAAAAAGGCTCTCAAGTCTCAGGGTTTCCTTACCCGCGACTCACGTGCTGTGGAGCGCAAGAAACCAGGTCGTCCAAAGGCACGCCGCAGATTCCAGTTCAGCAAGCGTTAATCCTGTTATCCTTGCCAACTGCTGTTTAGCATCTAAACAGACGAGACTCTATCTGCTCCATCCTTATGTGGTAGGCAACGGTGGATTACCCGTCTGTTGATTCTAAAAAATGAGAATAAAAAAGAAAGTAAACAACAAATTAACATTAAACAAAATGTCAAGAACAAATTTTGATATGCTGCTGCAGGCAGGTTGCCATTTTGGTCACCTCCGCCGCAAGTGGAACCCAGCAATGGCTCCATACATCTACTGTGAGCGCAATGGTATTCACATCATCGATCTGCACAAGACCGTAGGTATGATTGACGAGGCCGCAGAGGCTCTCAAGCAGATCGCAAAGTCAGGAAAGAAAATCTTGTTTGTCGCTACTAAAAAACAAACTAAGGACGTCATCGCCACTAAGGCTACTGGCGTAAACATGCCTTACGTTATCGAGCGTTGGCCAGGTGGTATGCTTACCAACTTCCCAACCATCCGCAAGGCTGTGAAGAAAATGGCAAACATCGACAAACTGATGAATGATGGTACATACTCTAACCTCTCAAAGCGAGAGTTGCTGCAGATCTCACGTCAGCGTGCTAAGCTCGAGAAGAACCTTGGTTCTATCGCCGACCTTACACGTCTGCCTTCTGCACTCTTCGTAGTAGACGTAATGAAAGAGGCCATCGCCGTTAAGGAGGCTAACCGTCTGGGTATACCAGTATTCGGAATTGTTGACACTAACTCTGATCCCAAGAATGTAGACTTCGTGATTCCTGCAAATGATGATGCTAAGGACAGCGTAGAGACCATCCTCAACGCTTGCTGCGCAGCCATCGCTGAGGGTCTTGAGGAGCGCAAGGCTGAGAAGGCCGACGAGACAGCAGCTGCTGCTCAGGCTGACGAGGCTGCCGAGGGTAAGAGACGTGGTGGTCGCAAGACCCGCAAGGATGCTCCTAAGGCTGAGGAGGAAGTGGTAGCTGAGGCTGCTGCTGAAACTGCCGAGGAAACACCTGCAGAGGCTTAATTCAATATTGATTTATTCATTATTAGACTGATTTTTAAACAATGGCTTACAAACCAAATATGGACGACATCAAAAAGCTCCGCACCATGACAGGTGCTGGCTTGGCTGATGTCAAGAAGGCTCTCACCGAGAGTGAGGGTGACTTCAACAAGGCTATGGAGATTATCCGCGAGAAGGGTCAGGCTATCGCTGCCAAGCGTTCTGACCGTGAGACTTCTAACGGTTGCGTGCTCGTTAAGACTACTGAGGGCTTCGCTGCCATCATCGCCTTGAAGTGTGAGACAGACTTCGTTGCCAATGGTGCTGACTATGTTAAGTTGACACAGGACATTCTCGATGCCGCTGTGGCTGCCAAAGCAAAGAGCATCGACGAGGTTAAGGAACTTACATTGGCTGATGGTACAAAGGTTCAGGATGCTGTAGTGGCTCGCTCTGGTATCACCGGTGAGAAGATGGAGTTGGATGGCTACAACTATCTCGAGGGTGACAACGTAGAGGTTTACGACCACATGAACAAGCACACTCTCTGTACCATGGTTCAGACAAACAAAGAGGCTAAGGAGCAGGGTCACGCTATCGCTATGCAAGTGGCTGCCATGAAGCCAGTAGCCCTCAACCAGGAGTCTGTACCACAGGCAGTTATCGACGAGGAGATTCGTGTTGCTGTTGAGAAGACAAAGCAGGAGCAGGTGCAGAAGGCTGTAGACGCAGCCCTCAAGAAGGCTGGCATCAACCCCGCACACGTTGATTCTGAAGAGCACATGGAGTCTAACATGGGCAAGGGCTGGATTACAGCTGAGCAGGTGGCTCAGGCTAAGGAGATCATCGCTTCTGTTTCTGCAGAGAAGGCTGCTAACCTGCCAGAGCAGATGATTCAGAATATTGCTAAGGGTCGTCTAAACAAGTTCTTCAAAGAGTCTTGCCTCTTGAACCAGGAGTTCATCCAGGACAGCAAGCTCTCAGTGGCTGACTATCTGAAAGCTGCTGACAAGGAACTGACTGTTGTCGACTTCAAGCGCTTTACTCTCAGTGCCGAATAATTGAGACTTTTCATTTTTTAGCACTTAATATCTTGAGGGTGTGCCAATTGTATTGGCGCACCCTCAGTTTTTTTATTGTGTTGCGCGTAATTTGGCTGCAAATTCCTTAACTGTCATACCATATTCCTTGTGGAAACACTTGTTGAAATAGTTGGGAGTATTGAAACCCACTTTGGCTGAGAGTTCGTTAACGGATATGGTAGGATAGAATTCCAATATCTTTCTGGCCTCCTTGAGTTTGACCCCATTTATATACGTGGTCAGGCTCTGCCCCGTGTATTGTTTCACCTTGTTGAATAAGGTTGATGATGAGATAAACATGTCGGCAGCCAATCGTTCGCGACCATATTCGCCATCCTCGATATTTAGTATTATCAGTTCGGTAACCCTCTCGAGGAAAGCCTTTTCGGGATTGCTCACGTGCTCGATGATATCCATGGGCAGATGATCTTCCATAGAGAATTTCCGCCTTATCCTATATCTGTTGGCAATGATATTGTCAATCCTCATCTCCAGTTGGCTTAGATTGAATGGTTTGAATATATACTCATCGGCACCCATAGCCAAAGCATCGTTGAGGTCTTCCTCTTTTGTCTTGGCTGTAAGGAGCACCACGGGCAGTTGTGCATATCTGTCGTCTTCCTTTATTATCTTGGTCATCTCCAATCCGTCCATTATGGGCATCATTACATCCGAAACAACCAGGTCGAGATGCTCCTTATATATGATGTTTAGTCCCTGCTTTCCGTTTTGTGCTGTAAACACATTATATTTTCTGTTGAGTAATCGCTGCATTAGCGACAGCAGTTCGGCATTGTCTTCCACCAATAGTATGCTATATACATGCTCATTGTCTTTTTGTGGAGTTAGCGACAGTCCCGACACGGTATCTATGAGCATTTCCTGTTTGGTGGGCATCTTTTGTATGTTGAAGCCTACATTGCTGTCGTCTACCTCGTCATCTCTATAGTCTTTGCGCATTATTGGTATTTCTATGGTGAAGGTGGTGCCCATATCCTCTTTGCTTTGACATGAGATGCTGCCGTGGTGCAGGTTTACAAGATCGCGGGTCAGCGACAGACCGATGCCTGTGCCAGCGGTGCCCATTTTGCGATAGTCGCCATCGAGAAATCTTGTATACAGTTTCTTGAGTTGCTGTTTAGACATGCCTATGCCGTTGTCTTCCACTGTTATCCTTGCCCTATTGTCTATTGCCTTGATGGTAATCTTGGCCATGCCTCCCTCTCTGCCGTATTTAATGGAGTTTGATACGAGGTTATTGAGTATCTTGTCAATCTTGTCGGGGTCAAACCATGCGTTGGCCAGCATATCCATATTATTACATTCCAGACTTATGGCAATATTCTTTGGGGCGCCCATAGGCTTGATGTTGCTGATGATAATGTCTGCCAGTTCACCTAGGTCACCTTGGCTCACTTTCAGTTTCAGTTGTCCTGCCTGGCTCTTCCTCACTTCGAGAATTTGCCTGAGCAGACGAGAAATCTTTGTTATATTATTGGTTATGAGGTTATATTCGCCAATGAATCTTGGTTCCTTGTGCCTCATGTCGTCTATTACTGCCGATATCACGGTGAGCGGAGTAAGCAGTTCATGTGTGATATTGGTGAAAACCACCTCCATTTGCAGTTTGTTGCGTGTTTTTAGATGCTCTTTATATCTCAATAATCCTGCAGACACTATTGCCATTAAGATGAGTAGATATAGCATCCATGCCCACCATGTCAGATACCATGGCGGTAGGATATGGATGGTGATGTCGTAAGGCAGTTGGGTCATGTTGCCATTGCTGTCGGCAGCTCTAAGTTTGAGTTTGTATGTGCCTGAGGGTAGGTTTTCGAATGTCGCTCTATGGTCATTTACTGTATAATGCCAGTTGTTGTCGTATCCCTCCAGTTTATATGCGTAGTAGTTCTGCTCTTGATTGAAGTAGTTGAGTAGTGCAAATTCAATCGAGAACTTGTTTACAGATGCAGGTATGGTCAGTTCTTTGGTATAAGAAGGACTTTGTTTTGTAATCTCCCTTACGAATAATGTGTCGAAGTCTGAGATTGGTTTGTCGTTGATGAGTATGTCGGTGACTATCAGGTTGATTGGTGTAGATTTGTTGCCCATCAGTTCCTGTGGGTTCAGTTTGAGCAGTCCGTTTTTGTTGCCGAAATAGATATTATTGCCAATGCGTATGGCATCTGATGGTCCTGTGGGTCTGAACTTGTTACGTTCGCTGTCTGAGTACGACTTGAAATAAGCCCTGTTGTCCTTGTCGATAGTCATTTTTATTATGGCCTTGTCAGTGAAGAGCCACAGAGAGCTGAATGGTCCGTCTGCGATAGCAAAGAGTCTATTGGTATTCATTTGGTAGTCTCTGTTTACTGCCTTGAAGCGGTCATTGGTGGCATCATAGAGCATTAGTGTGCCGCCAGATGAAGTGGCCCATATCCTGCCTTGTGTGTCTTCTATACATTCGCTTGCATCATCGATGGGCATATTGCCGAGTGCTGCCTTATACTGTTTGAACATCATCTTCTTGGGATTATTGGGGTTGCCCTCCACACGTATGATACCCTCGTTTTCTGTGGCTATCCATACTACACCCTTTCGTGTCTCCATGATTCCTCTTACATCGCAGTTGGAGAAATCTCTGTTATCCTCTTTCATTCCTACCACTACGCCTCGCTGGTGTAGATTATCATTGGGGTCATAGAGATGAATGCTCAGTCCCTCTCGCTGCCCGATCCATATATTGCCGTGATGGTCTTTCATCAGGGTGTTCACATAATCGTCGATAATATAAGGAGTGTTTAGTTTGTTGATGATGGTGGGAGTACCGTTGTTTATTACCATGATGCCATAACTGCTGTTGGCAAACCACAGGTTGCCCTTCACGTCTTTGATTATCGAGGAAGTAAGTGCGGAACAGAATTCGTCGGTGAGATTCCACCCTTTGAGTTCAGTAATGTTGTCATTATATTCTACGGAGTTTGTCTTGGTGTCGTATCGTGCTATGCCGCATGGTCTCATACCCATCCAAAAGATGCTGCCATCGTCAGAATAGAGAGCCTTTATGTCATTGATAGTAGGCTTGGGATTTGCCTTGAAAATATCTATGAATGTGAGAACGTTAGGGTTGGTATTGATTTTCAGAATACCATAGTCTACGGTGCCTATATACATGTGTCCCTGTTTGTCGGTCACAATATCCACGCAGAAGGGGTATCGTGGGTCGTTGGTGAATCCTTTCTCGGGGTGTCTGTTGTCATAGATGCTTATTCCGCTACGCGAGCAAGCCCAGATGGTGGAAGTCACGGGATCTTCTACTATCTTGTATACTATGCTGAAATCCTTGCCTGTATTATTATAATAATGTATAGTTGGATTATCTGTATTCTCTGGGTTTTCGATCATGGCAATACCGTAGGTCCATGTGCCTATCCACAGACGCTGTTTGCTGTCTAATAAAAGTGAATAGGCTGAGTTCATATAGTTTAGTCTAGGGTAGTGGTCAAAGGTTTTTCTGTCGGGATGTAGTCTCATCAATCCGTTTCGCCATGTGCCTATATAGAGATAACCTCTTTTATCTTCTGTTATGGCTTTTACGCTGTATCCCCTCTCCATGCCGTAGGTATAGAAAGAGTCGCTTTCTTTGTCATACCTTGTCAGTCCGCCGTCGGTTCCTATCCATACCGTGCCGTCGGCAGATGTAAAGAGGGTCCATATTATTCGTTGGTTGTTTTGTTTGAGGTGATAGGTCTTGAATTGGCCTGTTCGTCTGTTCATTTTTGCCAAACCGTCGCGCGTACCTATCCATATATTATTGTCTTTGTCTTCGGTTATAGACACTATGACGTTGTTTGGTAGGATGCCTGGTGTGTATGCGTCCGACTTGTAAGTCTTGAATTTGTAACCGTCGTAGGCAATGAGTCCTGCGCTCGATGCTATCCACATCAATCCCTTGCTGTCAATCATCAGTTCCCCAGACTCGTCAGAATCGAAGGCGTTGATATCTATGGGTGTCGCCCTGTCTATAAGGTTGCTGTCGGCGTATGTGATGATGGCCTTGAGACTAATTATCATCAGTGATAGCAGAATCTTTCGCATAATCTCTTTATTTCGTGTAATTTGCCGCAAATATAACAAAAAATGACGGAATTCACGAATATTTCCTATAATTTCACGAATATTTCCTATTTTATTCCTATTATATCCTAACTTTGCAGTCGAAATCAATAGGCTATCATTAAGTAATAATGACATATATAACTATTATCAACTTTTCATTACGTCAGTGCTTGCCGGAGCGTCACTCCGGCAAGTTTTGTTATATTATAAATGGCAATTTCATATATAAAATAAGGTGTATTGCATTTAAAGTGTAAAAATTGCACTTTTAACATTAAAACGCAAAAAAACTTGTGAATTTTCTTTGTTGTTTAATATATTTGTGATATATTTGCACCGAAAACCAATAGCATACATCTACAGCAGGGCTGTAACATAGAAACATTACTCATTTTATATAATAACTAAAATCTACGTTTTATGACATTTGGAAAAAATCTACTCCTTGCTTTGGCGGCAGCGTTAGTATCGCTCAGTGCCAATGCTGAGATTGTGGACGGAGTGCGTCAGAAACCCATTCCAACCAAATCTCCACTCGTTTATGACGAGCCTATGTATCTCTACAACGTAGGGGCTAAGGCTTTCTTTGTGCCTGGCGAACCTTATGAGACACGTGCTCAACTCAATGATGTCGGTACAGAAGTGACCATTGTTGACAATGGTGATGGTACTTTTTTGCTTAAGGACTATGTGCCAAAGTTCAAAAAGGTTCTGTGTACCTTTGCGGATGGCTGGGATAGCGACGATGAAGATGACCTCCCAGATGGAAATGTCTGGTGCGACAATGATGGACATGAAGGTCGTTTCTGGACAGTTGCAAAAACTGGAAATGACATCTATCGCATCAGCATTGCTTCAACTGTTTCTTATGCAGAAAAATGGCCCAACACCTTCCTTGGTGTAAAACTGGGGGGGGCAGATCCTCTTCTTTATTGGAATCTTACAGCAGATCAGGGCGACATTGATTGGTATTTCGTAACTGTGGCTGACAAGAAGAATCACGTTGAAGCCATTGAAATCTATAAGCTTGCACAGACCCTCAAGGCACTCATCGATGAGGCAAAGGCTGCTGGTGTGGACGTTTCTGCACAGGAGACTGTATATCTCAACGAGAGCGCTACTACTGACGAACTCAACGCCGCCATTCAGGCCATCAAGGATGCTCTTGCCGCTTTGGAAGAAGGCAAAGTGACAGCAGACCAACCTGTAGATAAGACTACTCTTATCACCAACCCAAGTTATGACAACAATAATAATGATGGTTGGTTGGGCGACAAACCAGCCTTCCAGTCATGGACAGATGCTGAATTCTACCAGAAGAAGTTTAATACCTATCAGGAAATTGCAACTGCTCCTAAGGGTGTTTATTCTCTGAGAGTGCAGGCTTTCTATCGTTCTGGTAATTCTGATGCTGCTTACGCTAACTACAAGAACAAAACAGGTTACGATGCCAAACTCTATGCTATCAGCGGCACCGATACTCTCACTGCAAATGTTGTTAACCCATTCTCTGAGGCTCTCACAGAACCATTGGAAATGAACGAGTCCAAGGTTGTGGAAGGTGACGTAACCTATTATATACCTAACAATATGGAGACTGCTGAAGCATACTTCAATAAAGGTCTCTACAACAACACCCTATTCTTCTCAACAGAAGATGGCGCTATGACCATCGGTATGCGCAAGGATAATAGCGATACACCCCAAGGCAACTGGGTACTATATGACAATTGGGGACTCAAGTACTATGGAAATGGTGCTGATGCTTATACTCTCTGGCTTAATGAAGTAAAGAAGAGTGCTCCAGACTATTCGACTCTTTCTTCTGATGTGCTCGTGACTGTTGGCATGGTGGATACTTATGAATCAACCATCAATGCACTTGCTTCTGCAAATAATAAGGCAGACGTGCTGGCTGCCATTGCTACAATCAAGGCAGAAGTTGCAAAGGTCGACGACAACATCGCTGCATGGAAAGCATACCAGGAGGCTATCACAAGGGGTGAGGCTATTGCAAATGACGACCAGGTGAGCGGTCCAGACAAAGACGACCTTGCAGACTATCTCTCTTATGAGGCTGAAGATAACATCCAGAACCTCACCCTCACTACCGTAGAGGTAAAGAGCGAGACCGAGAAACTCCTCGCCATGATAGACGCTGCTATCAAGAATGGTATCTCTGCAGGTACTGATGTTACAGAAAAATATCTTGTCAATGCCGACTTTGAGGTTAAAGACAAGGGTTGGACTGTAAATAAGGCAAGTGGCGGTAATGTCACTTATGGCGGTACTTCTACAAACAAGTGCTTTGAGGCATGGAACAACTCAAACTTCGATATTTATCAGGAAGTAAGCGGAGCACCTGTAGGTGTATACGAAATCTCTGTTCAGGGATTCTATCGCTACGGTCGAGGTGCAACTGCCTACGATGCTTATATCAACGGCACAGCTCCCAACGATGCTGTAAATATCTATGTTAACAACCGTAATGCTCACTTCAAGAGCGTATTCGATGAGCCAGTAACTTACGGTGAACTCTATGAAGATAAAGGCGACAACAAGCCGTATGTTGATCCAAATGAGGAATACTGGTATCCTAATGACATGGCTGCTGGTTCTACTGCCTTCGCCAATGGTATGTATAAGGCTACATCATTCGGTGTTGTTGCCAATGCTGGCGACGTGCTCCGTATCGGTGTCAAGGGCAACACCAGTCAGTTGGGTGACAGCTGGGCTATCTGGGATAACTTCAAGATGGTCTTCAGAGGTACCGATGCCGAGGTTGTCAAGCCATTGCTCGGCGATATGATCGTAGACGTCCAGGCCGCTATCGACAATTTGAATGCTGACGGCAAAGCTGTAGGCAAGAATGCTTATGACAATGCTATTGCTGCCATCAATGCTGCCAACACTGCATACGGTGGCACCGATGGTAAGGCAATGTTTGAGGCTCTCTGCTCTATCCTCGCTGCCAACGAGGCTTTCGAGAAATCTATCGCTACTTTCGCTACTCTCACCGCCAAGGTTGAGGAACTTCAGGCTGCTTACTTCAATTCTACTGCCAGCGAGGCTGTGAAGGCTGAGGCTTCTGCACTGAGCAACACCATTAATGAGGGTATTGCCAACCGCACTTATAACGACGAGGATGTGGCCCGTCTCATCGAGCAGATTGATGCCCTCATCATCAAACTGGCTATCCCTGCAGAGGCAGAGAACGCTTCTGATAATAATCCAGTGTCAATGACCTCTCTCATCAAGTCTGCAAGCTTTGATGACGGCGAGGGTGGCAACTCAATAGCAGGATGGAATGGCACCGAGGGTTACAACTTCGGTAACGACGCTACCCAGAAGGGCGCTCTCGCTCTAGAATTCTACAACAAGAAGTTCGACCTCAACCAGACCATCAAGGGTCTTCCTAACGGAACATACAAAATAACCGTTACCGCATTCTACCGTGCAGGTTCTACAACTGACGACTATGCAGAGTATTCTGCCAACGGCAATGCCAACAGCAACGCATTCCTCTATGCTGTTACCAATGACACCGTTAAGGCTCCTGTAACTCTGCTCTCTTCAGGTGCTTGTGAAGATATGGGTGTCACCGGTGTAACCAATATCGAAGACACAGAGCTCTATGTTCCTAACGATATGGTTTCTGCCACTGCTTACTTCACCGACCTCGAGAAGTATCTCAACGAGATTGTCGTTAAGGTTACAGACCAGATCCTTACCTTGGGTATGAAGAAAGACGTTACTCTCTCAAGCGGCAACGACTGGGTAATCATGGACAACTGGACCCTCACATACTATGGTCCTAACAGTTCTCTCGGTACAGCCATAGAGAGTGTAAACAACTCACAGCCAGCAAAGGTTGAAATCTACAACCTCAATGGTATCAGAATGAGCACCTTCGCCAAGGGCATCAACATCATCAAGATGACAGCTGCCGACGGTAGCGTGACCGTCAAGAAGGTTAACATCAAATAAGCCAAAGGGCTGACACTACAGCAAGTGAGAGGCGGATGACACTGTCCGCCTCCCACTTTTCTAAACTAACATTACTTATTATCTAATGAATTTATGAGAAAACTATTAATCGCATCATTGCTGCTTGCCGTGTGCATGGTAGCCATGGCTCAGGTCACAATGACCATCGACGCAAAAAAACGAGGACCACAGATAGGACAATACCATAATGGACTCTTCTTTGAGGAGATCAATCATGCTGGCGACGGCGGATTATATGCCGAACTCGTCAGCAATCGTTCGTTTGAAGATGGACTGTCCAACTGGTCTGCATACAATGGTGCGGTGATAGCTCAGACTACCAAGAACCTGCTTAATGGTGCACAGACCAACGCCCTGGGTGTAGATATCTCAGGGGCTTCGTCAAGCAATAAGAAAGGTGTGGCCAACAGCGGTTACTGGGGAATGAACATACAGAAAGATTCCACTTACACCCTCTCACTATGGGTTAAGGGCTCAAGCACCTTTAATGGTAAGATTACTGCAGAACTAAGGTCGCAGGATGGTAGCCAAACTCTCGGCACGGCAGTGCTCAGCGGTACCGTAAACACAGTGAAATGGAATAAACTGACAGCCACAATAAAAGCCACAGCATCCGACAAGAAGGGACAGCTACTATTGCTTACGGGCATTAATGGCCATCTCGACATTGATGTGGTATCATTGTTTCCATATACCTGGAAAAACCGTAGAAACGGACTGCGTCCCGACCTGGCACAATTGCTTGCCGACACCCGTCCTGCCTTCCTCCGCTTTCCCGGCGGTTGCTATGTGGAAGGAGAAGGCAGTTATGACAATGCCTTCCAGTGGAAGAAGACAATAGGTCCTATAGAGGAAAGACCAGGACATTATAACCAGAATTGGAGATACTGGTCTACAGACGGACTGGGATTTGATGAATATCTGCAGATGAGTGAAGACCTTGGCGCCGCCCCTATGTTTGTGGTCAATATCGGTCTCGGACATGGATTTACCATACCAGAAAGCCAACTTGATGAACTCATTCAGGATGTGCTCGACGCAATCGAATATGCTAATGGCGACGCAACTACCGAATGGGGAGCCAAACGTGTAGCCAACGGACATGCCGAACCCTATAACCTCAAGTTCATAGAGATAGGCAACGAGAACTATTCAGCCGGCGACAATTCAGACTATGCCCGCAGATATATACGCTTCTATAATGCCATCAAGGAGAAATATCCAGATATCATAACCATTGGCAATGTTGAGGCATGGGGCACCGATAATCCATCGTGGGCAAACTCCCATCCCGTGGAGATAGTAGATGAACATTATTACCGCACTTTCCAGTGGATGCGCGACAACTATAATAAATATGACTCTTATCCTCGCCAGCCAATCGTTTATGTAGGCGAATATGCTGCTAATGGCGGAGCTTACGGAAAGTATGGCAACATGAATAGTGCACTGGGCGAGGCAATATTCATGCTCGGCATGGAGAAGAATAGCGACGTGTGTCAGATGGCATCATTTGCTCCGATTTTTACCCATGAGGAAGACCCACGATGGGCATACGACATGATACATTTCAATTCTTCCAATAATTTCGTGACACCATCATATCATGTACAGAAACTCATGAACCTAAACCTCGGCAAACAGAACCTGCTGTGGACAGAAGAAGGCAACGTAATCTCTGCAGATGCCAATACAAGGGTGGGAGTAGGTACATGGCTTACACAGGCACAATTTGACGATGTCTCCCTGGTGGCCAACAACGGCACCTTATACTCATATAATGATGATTTCTCTAATGGATTGTCTGGATGGATTACTAACCTGGGCGATTGGACAGTGAATGAAGAAGTGCTTGAGCAGACTTCAGCAGGAGAGAACTGCACCGCTATCTTCAATATCGAGTTCCAAGGTAGCTATACATACAAGTTGCGCGCCAAGAAAACAGGTGGTAAGGAGGGTTTCCTCATCTTATTCAAATATGCCGACAATGACAACTATGCATGGTGGAACATAGGCGGCTGGAATAACACTAAGCATGCAGTGGAAGTGTGCAGCAATGGACAGAAAAATACTGTAGCACAAGCTTCAGGCAGCATAGAATCAGACAGATGGTATGACATAGAGGTAAGAGTTAACGGTAGCGAAGTGGAGTGCCTTCTCGACGGTCAGACCATTCATAAGTTCAGCCTCAGCGCAAGCAGGATGATCTATCAGAGCGTGCAGATAGACGAGGAGTCGGGAGAACTGATACTGAAAGTTGTTAATCCCAACAATACGGATGCCAACCTCTCGGTTACGTTTAAAAACATGAAGATAGGCAACGGCACGCTCACAAGAATGGTGGCAGCAAATGGTACTGATGAAAATACCATGCAAACACCAAATGTGATCACTCCTGAGGAAGGAATAGCTGTGACCGCCATTGGCAACAATCTCCTGAACCTTACCATACCTGCCTATTCACTTAATATATATAGGTTGCCAGCCACCGAAGTGGCAGCCGAAGAGGTTATCTCATACCCTGCATACGAGCAGGAGGATGCAGACAAGACAGCCTATCTCTATGCCCACATGAACCGCAGTGGGGAGTTTACGAACTATGCCCTCAGCGAGGATGGCAACACATGGAACGATATGCTCGGTGGCGCAGAGGTCTTTGACACCAAGGCCAACACCGTGACGGGTGGCATGAGAGATGCTTATGTGCTGCGTATGGCAGATGGCAATTTCATGCTTGCCGGTACCGACATGACATCTCGTCTGGGATGGACAAGCAACCATATTATGGTGCTGATGAAGAGTCCAGACCTTGTGCACTGGACCAAGAACGTGAAGATAGACCTTGAGACAGCCGAGAACCTGGATGCACTGGGAGGCATCACCGCAAGTGAGATGACCGCAGCATGGGCACCACAGGTAATATACGACAAGCAATCGGGCAAGTATGTGATGTATTACAGTGTGGGATTTCCAGACAGACACCGCATCTATTATTCTCTTGTGGATAAAGACCTTAACATACTGAGCAAACCGCAACTCTATTTCGATCCAGGCTACGATGTGATAGATGCAGACATAGTATGGAATGAGGCAAACAAGCAATATGTGATGCTTTTTAAATGCGAGAAGACAGGCGGATTCGACCGTGCCACTGCCACGCATCTTATTCCTAATGCAATGGAAAAAGAGGGCACATGTCAATGGACTGTGACCGAGGGCTTCCATTTCAGCGACAACAACCAAGCAATAGAAGCACCCACACAGTGGCGCCGCATAGGCAGCAACAAATGGACTCTCGCATATATCAACTACTCCGGAAACGGTTACGGATATAAGATGTGTACAATGGACGAACACGGACTCAACGTCGGTGCTCCCCGCATCATCAATGGCAACGTGGCAGCCCAGCATGGTAGCATTCTCAAGTTGACAGCTGACGAATATTCCTATCTGAAGACATGGGAAGAGGTGAGAAACTGGTTGCCGAAAGTGGAGGGCTACTATTCTATTTGCAAGTCGGAGCAGATGGCACAGGCAATAGACAAGGGCAAAAGTGCACTGAATAATACTACTACCTTTGCAGAAAACAAGGTGGCCATGGAGGAAGCTCTCTCTGCCCTAAAGGCTTGTAAGCAGATATTCCTTGATTTTATAGAGCAGATGGGTGACAGTGGACAACCCATGGATATTAGTGCCATCATAACCAATGGCGACTTCAGCCTTGGTGCCGAAGGATGGACAATGGTGTCTTCATTTACTCAGGCCAACGGATATGTGGCAGAATACTGGAATAAAGCCTTCAATTTTCATCAGACCATAGACGGTCTGCCAAAGGGCGACTATGAGGTGGGGGTGCAGAGTTATTATCGTATGGGAGACATCAATGTTGCCCTGCCAGCACATAATGAAGGAAGCGAGGTGCTTAAGGCCATATTCTATGCCAACGATGCCGAAACTCCTATCATGAGTATCTATGACGAAAGTGCCGACATATATACACAGTCGCCATATACCTATCCAGACAATGTGACACAGGCCAATGAGGCTTTCAATACCTACGGTTATTATAAAAACACCTTGAGCGTATCACTTATTGCTCCAGGCTCCATAACCTTGGGTATCACCAACCTCAACAACCTCTATCGTGACTGGTGCTGCTTTGACAATTTCACACTCAAGTATCTTGGTAACCCAACGGCCATCAAGACAGTGGAAGACAACGGCACGATAAAAAATAAAGCCTATAATCTAATGGGAATGCCCGTTGACCCATCATCCAAAGCCAAGGGTATATATATCATCAATGGCAAAAAGGTGATACGCTGACCCACATATATAATAAGGTGTAGCCAAATAAAATAAATATAATAATAATAATAACTAAAACATACTAACATGAATTGCAAACAAATCAGACACGGCATCTTGAAACCATCGGTTGCGGTAGGACTGATGTTGGGAGCAGCCGCTTTATTCCATTCCTGCGAGGATGACCTTCTAACAGGACAGCCGTCATGGTTGGGCGAATCCATCTATGATGAATTGAGCAAAGATGGCAACTACAAAACAACATTGAGTCTTATTGATGACCTCGGATTTCATGAGCAGATGAGCCGTACGGGTTCGGTAACCATATTCGTTGCCGACGACGATGCATTTACAGAGTGGTTTAAAACAAACAGTTGGGGAGTTAGGTCATACAACCAGTTGACAACCGCACAGAAAAAGCAGTTGCTAAATAAGTCGATGATTAAAAATGCCTACCTCATCGAATTGATGTCTAACGTTAGTTCTACACCCCCTGAGCCTGGAAAGGCCATGCGCCGCCATAACTCAACCAGTATCTTCGACTCTATCTATGTGATGAAGCATGAGGATATGAATGAGAACTTGCCTGCATGGGCATGGTATAAGCAAAACAAAAAGGATATTATACTCTTCAAGGATGGTAGGATGATGAACGATGAGGCAGCATCCAACTGTACGGAGCCTATGATACACCTCCTGCCCGCATTCCTCGAGAAGCAGGCTTTCACTGATGAGGACATGCGCATACTTACCAATGGCAGAATCACATCAAAGAATGATGCTTTTGTGGATGGTGTCAAGGTTATAGAGCGTGACATCACCTGCAAAAACGGATATATACATAAGGTGGATGGTGTGATAGAGGGTTACGTCAACATGGCCGAGATACTGCGCCAACATCCAAACATGTCGCAGTGGTCACGACTTATCGATAGGTTCTCGGCACCATATTATGATAAGAAGAAGACAGAGGCCTACAATCGACTGTACAACCAGAATGTAGACTCTGTGTTCACCCTCAGATATTTTGCCAGCAAGCGAGGTGACGGACTCGCTGCCACCTCATACCCTATCACCAAGGGCAATCCTGTGGAGACCAAGGTGGATGCCACCCTCGCTTTCGACCCAGGTTGGAACCAGTATATGTATGAGAATACGAGCGGCTATGACCTCCATTATGATGCTGGTGCTATGCTGGTGCCCACCAATGAGGCCCTCGACAGATGGTGGAATGCCGATGGAAAAGTGCTCAAGGATATGTATAAGACTTGGGATAATGTGCCCGACAAGGTGCTCTCAAAATTGCTCAATGTAAACATGCTCGGCACCTTCACCGATGCCATTCCATCCAAGTTCTCTTCCATCGTCAATGATGCCAAGGTATCTATGGGTGTGACCAAAGAGGCCGTAGACAGTTGCTTTATTGGTTGCAATGGTGTGGTATACATGGTCAACAGGGTGTTCTCTCCTATGGAATATTCGAGTGTTGCCTTCCCTGCTCTCGTGCATGAGGATATCATGAACGTGATCTATTGGGCCATCGACGAACTGGAGTTCACTCCTTACCTCAACTCCATGGACTCATACTATAGTCTGCTATTGCCAACCAATTCAGCCTTGATGCTATATGTAGACCCATGCTCTTATGGCGACAACCAGATGACCATGCTTGAGTTCTATTACGACACCAAGGAAAAGAAGGTGAAGGCACATAGGTATGCATGCAATATCACCGATGACGGACAGATTGAAAAGGGCATGATGGTAGTAAAGGATGTGCCAAGCCAACAGGTTGAAAACAGGCTCCGCGACCTCATGAACCAGATGATAATAGTTGGCAACGTGGAAAATGGATATGACTATTACAAGTCAAAGAACGGTACCATGATAAAGGTCAACAATGCCGGACAAAAGAACCTCATGACAGTGAGCGGTGGCTTCCAACTCGAGCATAACACTCCTATCAAGGTTGACTCTATCTATGACCTGTCAGAGACTGGTAACGGTAAGTCATACAGCATGTCTAACCAGGTGCCACTGCCAGCATCGCAGTCGGTATACCAGACACTGCAGAAGCATCCCGAGTATTCAGAGTTCCTCAAACTCCTCATCACCTCAAAGAAGGTGGACGATAAGGATATCATACTGTCCAACTCAATGAAACTCAATGGTGTTACCTACAACTGTCTGAGCAAGAATACAAATAGTAATATAAACCTCTTCGGTACTTATAACTATACCGTATACGTGCCCACAAACGAGTCGATACTCAAACTCATCAATGATGGTCTGCTGCCAACATGGGATGACTATGATGCGCAGTATAACGTGTATGAATCAGCATCTACAGACGAAGCTAAGGCTCAGGCAAAGGCTGCATGCGACATAATCAAAAACAGGATTCTCAACTTCGTGAAATACCATCTCCAGGATAATGGAGTGGCTGTAAACGGAGCCCCCGAGACAGGAGAAAACAATACTCCTATCTATAAGAACAACTACGAAACCATGGTGCTCAACGAAGAAACCAACAGGTTCTATCCCATAGAGGTAGACGTGACAGACAAGAATCTCAAGATCACCGACCTCACAGGCAAAGAGCATAAGGTGGTAAAGACAGCAGGACTGTATAATAATATCTGCCGTGAGTACTGGGTGTCTGGCACAGGCTTCAACAAGATGCTCTACACAAGTGCTGACGCTGTTGTACACCTCATCGACAGCCCACTGATGTATAGCGCCAAGCAGAATACCCCATGGAGAACGGAAGTGTCTAACGCCAAATCTAAAAGGAGGTAATATATGGACTACAATAATATTTCAACAATACAAGAAAAGGCAATGAAGCAATATGTCGGCATGCGCAGGGTGCTTCTAATGTTGCTCATGCTCGTGATTACAGCCCCTATGATGGCGCAGATATCATCCGTTCATGGTACCTTGAGCGATGATATGGGTCCTCTCATGGGAGCCACAGTATGCGAGGTGGATGGTACTGGACGTATCATCAACTCTACAGTTACCGACTTCAATGGTAACTTCACCATGACAGTGAAAAATGCCAAAAACAAACTGAGGTTCAGTTATGTGGGTCTCAAGACACAGTTGCTGGCCATCAACCGCTCTGTTTATAATGTTAAGATGCAGAGTGCCACACAACTCAAGGAGGTGACCATCACCAAGAAGAAACGCGTGTCGGGTAACAACCTTGCAGTGCCAGAGCGAGAGATATCATACGCTGCACAGAGTTTCAATATGAAGGAACTTGAGGGTATGTCCTTCACTTCTGTAGACGAAGCCCTCCAGGGACGCATAGCCGGTCTCGACATCATCGGCAACTCTGGTGACCTTGGTTCGGGTTCCACCATCCGTCTGCGTGGTGCTTCCTCACTCTCATCACTCACCGATTCAAACCCTCTCATTGTTATCGATGGCAATATCAAGTCTGTAGACCTTACGGGTTATGACCTTGCATCTGCAAGCAACGAGACATTCTCCGAACTCCTCAATATAAACCCAGAGGATATCGCTGATATCAAGGTGCTCAAGGATGCTGCCGCCACCGCCGTTTATGGTAGCCAGGGTGGTAGTGGTGTTATTGAGATTACCACCAAGCGTGGTGCCGCAGGACCTCCTAAGGTGTCATATTCATTCAAACTCACCGCCACTCACCAGCCCAAGGGTTATAAGTTGCTGAGTGGTGACGACTATACCATGATGCTCAAGGAGAGTTATTTTAATCCTGAGCAGAATGATAATGTGAGCCAGAGCATTAGGGAAATCAATTATGATCCGACCTTCTCCGAATATGAGCAGTATAACAACAATACCGACTGGCGCGACGCTGTAACCCAAACAGGATGGCGTCAAAACCATTATCTCTCCGTGTCGGGAGGTGGCGAGAAGGCACGCTTCCGTATCGGTGGCGGTTACGACACTGAAAAGGGTCACATAATCAAGCAGGGCTTTGACCGATTCTCTACTCGTGTGGCTCTCGACTATTATGTCAGCGACCGTATCACGGTGTCAACAAACTTCTCCCTCACTTATACAAAGACAAAGATGAACAGTGATAACCTGCTGGACATCGCTTCGAAGAAGATGCCAAACATGAGTATCTATGAGCAAGACCCAGTGACAGGAGAGAATACAGGCCGCTTCTATCAGATGCTACAGTCGGCATCCAGCGTGTTTGACAAAAATCAGAAAGCCCTCGTAAATCCGGTGGCAAGTGCCTATCTGGCAAAGAAAGACCGTAGGACCTACGACTTGGCACCCGAACTCGTAATCAACTATCGTCTGCTCGGTACTGATGATGAGCATACACGACTCGATTGGAGAGGCAGCGTATTCATGAGCGTTCATAACCAGTATGACGACTCCTTCTATCCCGCAGAATTGCGCACTGTGAACTGGCAGGACGGTGTAAACACAGCAACGTCGGGCAGTTCAAAGAGTGTTAACTTCAATACCAAGCAGACTCTCACCTTCATTCCTCATTTCAACAATGAAGACCATTCGCTGATGATGATGGGACGATTTGAACTCAACTCTGGTACTTCCAGCGGTCAGTCAAATGGTGCTAAACTTCTGCCTTCTGGCGGTATCATCAGTCCTGATGCCGGCGGTGTCAACACTGGTCTGTCATCATGGTATTCACAGGGCCGCTCAATGTATTTCACCTATTCTGTCCACTATGCTTACAAGAGTAAATATATGGCAGACTTCTCTGTACGTGCCGACGGTACCACCAAGTTCGGTCCTGGTAAGCGCTGGGGTTACTTCCCCTCTGTATCATTAAGATGGAACATCTCCGACGAGGTATTCATGAAGCCAACACGCAAGTGGCTCTCAATGCTTTCCATCCGTCCCAGCTGGGGTAGGGTGGGTAAGCAGCCAAACCAAGACTACCTCTATACCAGTAAGTATGCCTCTGGTGGCAAATATCTCGATATGGCCACCATGTATCCATCCAATATCCGCCTTACCGACCTTCGCTGGCAGATTACCGACAGTTACAACTTAGGTTTCGACCTCGGATTGTGGGACGACAAGTTCACCATGACCTTTGAGATTTACAATTCTACCACCAAAGACTTGTTGCTCGAGAGATATCGTATCCCTTCAAACACAGGATTCATGACCGTACCCTACCGCAACAGCGGCAAGATGAGAAACACTGGTTGGGAGTTCCATACCAATACCAACAGACTTATCAAGGCCGGTCCTGTGACCATTGATATCAATGCCAACTTCGGTAACAACCGCAATGAAATCCTTGAGATGGACGAATACTTGCTCAACTCACTCAATTCAACCTTCGGTTATAACAATGGAGAGTGGTTGCGCCGTGTGCAGCTTAACAACCCACAGGGAGCCATCTATGGTTTCAAGTATAAGGGTGTATACCAGTATAACTACGACACATTCAAGAATATGACTCCTGATGAGAGGGCAGCCTTCCTGGCAGCTGGCAAGACAGCGCCAGTGGCTTTCAATGCTGATGGCAATCTAATTCTCGATGCCGATGGCAACCCGCTCAGAATGCGCTATAACTATACCAACGACGGTTCGGGCAAGAACTATCAGTTCACTGGTGGTGATGCCATCTATGAAGATGTCAACCACGATGGAAATATCAATGCCCTCGATATCGTATATCTTGGCAGTTCACTGCCAAAACTCGTGGGTGGTTTCGGTTTCGCCTTCACATACAAGAAATGGCGTTTTACAACACAGTTCACTTACCGCGTAGGCAACAAGATTCTCAATCTTGCCCGCCTTAATTCCGAGTCAATGGTTGGCAACGACAACCAGAGTCAGGCCGTCAACTGGCGTTGGCGCAAGGAGGGTGACGTGACCTCGATACCAAGAGCCATGTATGGAAACACTTCCAACTACAACTCACTGGTCAGCGACCGCTTCGTGGAGTCGGGCTCATACCTTCGAGCCAGTTATTTCCAGTTGTCATACTCGTTTGACAAGAAGCAGTTGAAGAGTCTCGGACTCAACAAGGTTTCATTGTATGCAAGTGCCAACAACCCCTTTATCATCACCAAGTATACGGGTGTTGACCCGGATATCAGTGCATGGGGTTATGACCCAGCCATGGACAATAACCAGACTCCAAGACCACGTTATTATACCTTCGGTGTAACAGTAGATTTTTAAGCAATCACAGATATGAAAATAAAGAATATTATATACAGCGCCTTCGGCATGTTCTGCGCCACTGCCACTCTCTCATCATGCAGTGACTTCCTCGAGATAGAGCCGCAGAATGAAATCATCCTGGAGAAATTCTGGAATGAAAAAGCCGACGTGGATGCAATCATTGCCGGTTGCTATTCAAATATGCAGTCCGACAATATGTTGATCCGCATGATGATATGGGGTGAGTTCAGAAGCGACAATATTACCCGTGGACAGCATCTCGACAAAGATGTGAATATCGAGAATATTCTCAAGGAGAACCTTTTAGCCACCAATTACTATACCACTTGGGACCAGTTCTATAATATCATCAATAGATGTAATACGGTAATCAAATATGC
Organism: Prevotella sp.; assembly: GCA_022782305.1. Lineage (GTDB taxonomy): Bacteria > Bacteroidota > Bacteroidia > Bacteroidales > Bacteroidaceae > Prevotella. The sequence continues at coordinate 23,672 of JALFPC010000028.1, forward strand.
ACCGGGAGTGGCTGCCAAGGACCCCGCATTCAGCGAGAGTGAACTCAAGGCCGACATCGCCGAGGTATCGGCACTCCGCGACCTCTGCTATTTCTATCTCATCCGCACATTCCGCAATGTGCCATATTCTACCGAGGCGTTCACTGATGACGATCAGACCATGGACCTGCCCGCATCATCGTTTGATGAGATCCTCGACAAACTAATTGCCGACCTCGAGAGCGTAAAGGAAGATGCCGTTGAGACCTATCCAAAGGGTTCAAGCGTGAAAGAACTATACCAGACATCACGCATCACCAAGACAGCCATCTATGCCATGCTCTGCGAGATGTATCTTTGGAAGAAGGACTATCAGAACTGCATCAAATATGCAGACCTTGTGATAGAAGCCAAAAAGAAGCAGTATGAAGAGGACAACAAAAACAGCACCGTGGCCAACGACGATACTCGCACCAACGGCTATCCACTCATCACCTGCGACTATACCTATTCCACCTCAATATATGGTAGGGCATATTCTTCTATCTTCGGTCAGGGCAACAGTTCGGAGAGCATCTTTGAACTCACCTTCATGCCCGAGGATAACATGCCGAGCAATGGTGCCGTGAGCCTCTGTTATGGCAACTCTAAGAATGCTGGCTTCATGGGCTATGTCTCGGTACCTTCATTCATAGGAAGCGATGTGAGCAGCAAGATCTTCGATGTGTTCAAGAATAAGTATGACTCACGTGCTTACGAGAATATCATTGGCGAGCAGGCCATTGGCAAGTATGTATACAAGCAGTCATTGATTGATTTCTCCACCGGTTCGGCCAGCCCCTTGTATTCCAATATCTACTATGAAGGCAAGGTGAAGAGCAACTGGATTATATACCGCCTTTCTGATATCATGCTCCTTAAGGCAGAGGCTCTCTCGCAACTCATCAGCAACAACGATACCTTCTCAGAACAAGACCAGACCTATTTCGAGCAGGCCTTCTCATTGGTAAACGCCGTAAACAAGCGTTCCGTTTGCCAGCCAATATCACAACTCAAGGATACTCTCGTGATGACCCAATACAATACCAAGGACAACATCGTGAACCTCGTGATGGAAGAGCGTCAGCGTGAACTGATGTTCGAGGGCAAGAGATGGTATGACCTCGTGAGACGCTCCATGAGAGACAATAATACCGACTATCTCACCACCAAGGTTCTGCAGAAGTTCACATCCAACACCTCTGCCATCCAGAACCAATTCAGAAAGATGGACGCCATCTTCTGGCCATACAACAACGATGAGTTGAAGGTAAACAAAAACCTCCAGCAGAATCCTGCTTTTGGTAGTGGCGAGAATGGAAGTTATACCAAGAATTGATAATGTTTCATCAGCAAAGCAAAAAAGAGTATGAATATGAAACGTCTTAAATATATAATCTTTGGCGCATTATGCGCTCTGCCTCTTGTAATGACCACAAGTTGCTCTGACGAACCCGACAAGGATAATTTCTATACCTTTACGGGAGAGATGATGAGCGACTATATAAACAACAGGGCAGAATACAGCGATTTCGCATATATCGTAGACCAGGCTGACCTCACCGACCTGCTCTCCGCTTATGGTCATTATACCTGCTTCCTGCCTTCCAATACAGCCATGCAGGCATTTTTGCAGAAGAAGGGACTGACCAGCGTGGAGCAACTCACCAAGGCTCAGTGCGATACCATTGCACGCACCCACCTCGTAAATAATATCTATGCCACCATAGACATGAACGATGGTACCCTCAACACCGCAAATATGAACAAGCGCTATCTGCAGATCACTCATACCACTGATGCTAACGACAACTCGGTGGTGCAGATAAACCGTATGTCTAATATCATCTTTGAACTCAAGGATGACTCGGTGGAGAACGGTATCGTACAACCTATCGACGTGGTGATCGAAAACTCCAACAGTTCGATGTCTGATGTAATCAAGGACAACGACCGCCTGTCTATCTTCTACGAAGGACTCTTGGCCACTGGACTTCGCGACACTCTGCTCAAGGTAAAGGATGAGACCTACAATGGTAAACTCTATGACCTGTATTATTATAAGTCGCACACATGGAGCGAGGTGGCCTCGGCACCAGAAGATAAGAAATACGGATTCACCATATTCGTGGAGCCCGATGAGGTATACCTCAGCAAGTTTGACGAATTAGGCATCTCTACAGCTCAGGGCATGACCAGAGCTCTCTATGACTTGGCATGTAAGATCTATGATCCTGTATACGGCAATGATGCTGACTATCAGGCAGCCCACGATTTCGACAAACTCACCGAGCGTTACAACCCGCTTAACATGTTTATTGCCTACCATATCCTGACCCGCGACGTGATTGGATGGAACATGCTCACTCCATTGGAGTTGCACCAGGGTATCGTGGATGGAGCCATCGGCATCAAGATAGACAAGATGAACCCCAACGACTGGTATGAAACCCTGTTACCCCACAGTATGATGAAACTCGAGCAGGCCACTGTCAGAGAGTATCTCGGAAATGCAGAGCGTGGTCAGAGATATATAAACCGACGTGTGGATGAGAAATTCAGCATTGATGGAAGCAAGGTGCTACCCACAGTAGAAGACAAGTATGTGCAGGATGCCCCCAATGGTCGCTATTTCTATATCGACAAAATCATCGCCTATGACAATGATACCAGAGAGAAAGTAATGAACGACCGCATACGTATGGACTTTGCAACCGTCTTCCCTGAGATTATGACCATGAACATACGTCTCAATGGCGACCCGACAAAGGATGACGACAACAACAAGGCCGACCAGACATTCCGCAATGGTAAGAACTATTATTTCCCCAACGGATATCTTGACAATGTGACCATGAAGGGCAATGGTACTCTCGTTTACCGCCGTCCGCACTGGAACTTCTGGTCATACGAGGGAGATGAGTTCAACCTCTTCGGCGATTATGACCTCACCTTCCGTCTACCACCTGTACCTTATGAGGGCGACTATCAGATACGTCTTGGCTTCTGTGCCCTGGAAACCCGTGGTGTGGCCCAGATCTATTTCGATGGTAAGCCACAGGGTATACCTCTCGATATGCGCAAGTTCCTCAACGACAAGTCAATCCTCGGCGATCAGTTCGGTACAAAGAAATGGGCTGAGATGAGCGATGAGGAGAAAGCCGAAGACCAGAAGATGCTCAAGAACCTTGGCTACTATCGTGGTGCCTATGGTGGCTACCACAGCAATGGTTCTTCTGTCAATGAGTTTGTAGACAACGAGCGCACCTATCGTTTGGTGCTCTGTACTGTGCATATCAATCCTAAGCAGGACCACTTCATCCGAATCCGCTGCACCTCATCACTCAAGCTCGGTAACAACAACGAGTTTATGATGGACTACCTTGAGATAGTGCCCAAGAGCGTATATGGTGTTACCTCCAGCGGTTCTATGGAGACAGATCTGTAATCAATGACAACAATAATAATATAATTCGGTTATGACAAGATACAAGTTTTCAAATATCAAGATGCTGGGAGCGTTGTCCATCGCTCTCGGCATCATGGGATGCACCGACACCTGGGATGACCATTATCAAGCAACAGACAGTTTCGGTGGCAATCTGTGGGAGGCTGTCAATGCCAATGCAGACCTGTCTAATTTTGCCAGTGTGGTGAAAGCCTGCGGCTACGACTCGTCGTTGGTGAGTTCGCAGATGTTTACAGTGTTCGCACCTGTCAACTCAGCCTTCAGTGCCGATGATGCCAGCCAGTTGATTGCTTCTTACAATGAGCAGAAAGCCAAGGGAGTGAAAAAGAAGGACAATACCGTGGTTAAGGAGTTTATCCAAAACCATATAGCCCTCTACAACTATTCAGTGTCGTCATTGAGCAACGACTCCATAGTGATGATGAATGGCAAATACCTTCCGCTCACATCTGCCTCAGTGGGTGGTCAGACCATGCATCTGGGCAAAACAGTGGGCAATGGTGTGCTCTATACTGTTGACAACAAGGTTGAATACTCTCCAAACGTATTTGAGTATCTCAAGAAAGATGCTGACCTCGACTCTGTGGCCAACTTCCTGTATGCCTACAACAAGTATGAGTTTATGCCATCTCTCAGTGTTCCGGGCGATATCGTGGATGGCAAGACCCATTATCTCGACTCTGTTACGGTGCTCAGCAATGAGACCTTCTATGAGTTGAGTGCCAAGCTCACCACTGAGGATAGTACCTATTGGATGCTTGCCCCCACCAATGAGATATGGGATACCTACGTGCCAGAATACGAGCAGTATTTCCTCTATGACAAGTCTGTAAACAAGCGCGACTCACTGCAGTATGCCAATGCCCGCATGGCATTGCTCAAAGGAGCGATGTTTAGCCGTACCAATAATAGCGATGAGGCAGTCAAGGACTCAGCCATGTCTACTCTTTCTATTCCCTATAGTTGGAGAAGGATGTATTATGGCACCTTTGATGCACGCTATTACCAGTATGACACCCCCTTTGCCGCAGGTGGCGTGTTTGCAGATGTTGAAAAGATCACATGCAGCAACGGTATGGTAATGAAACCTCGTACATGGAACATAGATAAGAAGCAGACCTTCTTCCAGACTATCATTGCCGAGGCAGAAACCAGCGAGCGCCTCGACTCAGTGAAGCAGGCCACCACAAGTGCTCCTACCTTCATCAATGTGAATTCATCCAATCCGTTCTACAATAAACTCTCCGGCAACCAGTTTGCTCAGTTCTCTCCAGCCCGTGGAGCCAGTCAGGATATCATGATGGTATTCAATGTGCCAGGAGTGTTGTCAAATCTCGGTTATGATATCTATCTCATCACTGCACCAGCCCTTGCCGCCGACACCTTAGCATCGCCAGTAGAACGTCTGGGCACCAAGATGCGTATCAAGTTGGCATACAATAATGAGATGGGCAAGCAGCCTACCGACAAGGAAATGGTATTATTGCAGTCATCCATAGCCACCACTCCCGACCAGGTAGACACGCTTCTTTTGGCCAAGGATGTCAAGATACCATTCTGCTCTTGGGGCGAAGGCATGACCCCACAGGTCAAATTGGTCATCGAGAGTCGTGTGTCAAACAAGGAAGTGCGTGATGGTTTGTTCAATCGAATATTGAATGTCGACTGTATCATCTTCAAACCCCATGAGGAAGAATAAGACCATGTTTTCATAACCTATAAACATCAGAAATATGAAATACAAGAATATGTCATTCTATAATAAGATATGCCACAATGTATCGTCGGGATGCCTCGCATTGTGTGCCATCATGTTGGTTAGTCCATCTGTTGTGTCTGCCCAGGATGATAATGGCGATGAGAATGTGGCCAAGCGCAATAAGCCTGCAGTGCAGAAGAAATATGAGTTGCGCACAATTAGCGGTCGTGTGCTTGATGCCAATGGCAATCCCGTGTTTGGTGCCATCGTCAAGTCTGTAGACGTTGAGGGATATAGTACCCTCACCGAAGAAAACGGTAGCTATAAGTTTCAGTTGCCAGTGTTCAGCACCTCGGTAATAGTAACAGAACCCAAGTTCAATACCGTGATGAAAGGACTGTCTAAAGAAGAGAAGCAGTCAGACATCACCATGTATTCAACAGCCTTTGCCAAAGAATACTCAGCTGGCAAAAACATCCGCAATGACAAGAGCATGGATGCCATGAACTATAGTCCTGCCACGAATATTAAGGAAGATATCCAGTCGCAACTTGGTGCTTTTGCCTATACCCAGCAGCGCAATGGCACTCCCGGTGTGGGCAGTAACATCTTCATTCAGGGTATCAACTCATTGAATGTCAATGCCCAACCTCTCGTGGTGGTGGATGGTGTCATCATCGACCAGCAGTATGGTCGCACCCTCATCCATGATGGCTTCACCAATGACATTCTCACCAATATCAACCCTGCCGATATTGACAAGGTAACGGTATTGCGCAATGGTACCGCCCTCTATGGTGCCAAGGGAGCCAATGGTGTAATCCTCATCGAAACACGCCGTTGCAAGAGTATGGCCACACGCATCTCTGCTACACTATCAGCAGAGGTGAGCGCCAAACCGAAGTTCATAGATATGATGGACTCAGAGCAATACAGGAGTTATGCTTCAGAGATGCTCAAGACCACCAATACCCGCATCCAGGAATTCAAGTTCCTCAACAATGATCCTAATTATTATTACTATAATCAGTATCATAACAATACCGACTGGAAGGACAAGGTATACCGCACTGCGTTCACCCAGAACTACGGCATCAACATAGAGGGTGGAGATGATGTGGCCACCTATAACCTCTCTGTAGGTTTCACCAAGGCCAACAGCACCCTTGAGTATAACGACATGTCACGTCTTAATATCCGTTTCAATACCGATATCAAGATTATCAAAGACTTTACAGTCAAATTTGATGCTTCCTTCTCTAATCTTACCCGTGATATCCGCGATGATGGAGCACCATCAAGTTATGATGAGGGCACACCCACATCCCCTGCCTTCCTGGCCTATGCCAAGGCACCATTCCTCAGTCCGTATGCTTTCGGTCGTGGTGTCATCTCCGACAGCCACCTCGATATAGTCCCTGAGTCATACCTGAGCGAGGCATTGTCATCATATAAGAATTACAACTGGCGCCTTGCCAATCCTCTGGCTCTCAATGAGTATGCCGAGGCAGAAAACAAGAACCGCTTTGAGAATTCTATCCTCAACATCGCCGTAGCACCAAGGTATAACTTCAATTCCAACCTCTCATTGAGCGAGCGATTCAGTTATACCCTTGTAAACACCAACGAGAAATATTATATACCTATCAATGGTGTGCCCGAGTATTATGTGTCGGCAGTAAACGGTTATCGTACCAATGAGGTGCGCTCACTCTTCTCTAAGCAGAACTCGGTGATGAGCGACACCCGTCTTGACTGGCACAACCGCTACAATGCCCACAACATATCTCTATTTGGCGGTGTGCGCATACAGTGGGAGACCTATTCACTCAACAGCCAATTGGGCTACGACACAGGTAGCGACAAGACACCTTTTATGAGCGCAAGCCTCAAGAATGCCACCTCTACCGGTACCAAGGACAACTGGAACTCTATGGCACTCTATGCCCAGGCCAACTATGACTACATGGGAAAATACTTCCTTCAGGGCAATATCACTGCCGAAGGCTCATCACGCTTCGGCGAAGATGCCGATGGCCTGAGCATGCTCGGTGGCGTATGGGGCCTGTTCCCATCAGTGCAGGCATCATGGGTTATCACCAACGAACCATGGATGGCCAAGGCCAACATCTTCGATTATCTGCGCCTCACCGCAGGCTTTGATGTCAGCGGCAATGATGATATCGACTATTATGCCGCACGCAGTTACCTGCGCTCCAAACTCTTCCTCCATGCCCTCTCAGGACTGTCCATAGATGGCATTGGCAACACAGAGATCAAATGGGAGACCACATCAAGAGCAAACATAGGTCTCGAGGCCAGCATGCTCAATAACAGGGTATACGTGTCATTTAATCTCTACAAGAGCTGGACCAAGGATCTGCTCACCATGCAGAACCTCCATTTCCTTTCTGGTCTTGATGCCAACTGGTCAAATGGCGGCAAGCTCGAGAATATGGGCTTCGACATTGCAGCCAATGTCAAGGTGCTCTCCACTCGCAACTGGAAATGGGAGGTAGGCGCAAGCATGGGCCACTATAAGAATAAGCTTACCGAACTGCCCGATGGCAAGTCCTTTATCTCTACCGACCTCTATGGTGCCAATATCCGCTCGGAGGTGGGCATGCCTGTCAACCTCTTCTATGGTTACAAGACAGCAGGAGTGTTTGCCACATCTGAGCAGGCAAAGGAAGCTGGACTCTATATCCTCGACGACAATGGCGTGACCAAGCATTATTTCGGTGCTGGCGATATGATCTTCGTAGACCGCGACGGCAATCATGAAATCAACGACAAAGACCGTTTCGTTATTGGCGACCCCAATCCCGATATCTATGGAAATATTTCCACATCACTGTCGTATAAGAACCTGCGTCTCGATGTGCGCTTCAACTATAGCCTCGGCAACGATGTCTATAACTATATGCGCTCGCAACTCGAGGGTGGCAGCCGCTTCATCAATCAGACCACACACATGCTGGGACGCTGGCAGGCTGAAGGTCAGGTTACCGATGTGCCAAAGCTCACCTTCCAGGATCCTATGGGCAACTCACGCTTCAGCGACAGATGGATCGAGGATGGCTCATATCTGCGCCTCAAAAACGTAACCCTGAGTTATAAGTTGCCGATGAACTCTGAATTTATCCAGGGTCTTGAGTTTTGGATACAGGGCAACAACCTGCTCACTCTTACCAAGTATTTAGGATCCGATCCTGAGTTCTCGTCCACCACATCAGTGATTGGCCAAGGCATCGACTGCGGTCAGCTGCCTCAGAGCCGCTCATTTGCAGTAGGAATGAAAATCAATTTGTAAAACATAAAAACTATCAAGAAGAATATGAAAGCAAGATATATATATGGTGCGCTCATTGCCGCCACAATGATGTTTTCGTCGTGCAGCGACTTCTTCGACCAGGATTCAGACCATGTCATCTTCACCGATGACTATCATCTGAACCAGTCTTCGGATACCATCTATTCGCTTGTGGGCATCATGCAGAAGATGCAGGCTTTGGGCGACCGCACGATACTGCTCGGAGAGGTGAGGGGCGACCTTGTGGATGTGACCACAGCAGCCAATGCCGACCTGCGCCAGTTGTCAGAATTCAATATCAGCGACGACAACCGTTATAATAGTCCCAAGGATTATTATGCAGTAATAAACAACTGCAACCTCTATATCTCACGTGCCGACACAGCCATCCGCAACAGCGCCAACAAGTCGCTCTTCCTCCGCGAGTATGCCGCTGCCAAAGCCTATCGTGCATGGACCTATCTGCAGTTGGTTATCAACTATGGCCGTGTGCCTTATTATACCGAACCTATCACCACCAAGGAGCAGTCGGAAATAAAGTATGAGGAGAAAGACATCGTAGACATGTGCAACACCCTCATCGCCGATATAACCCCTTTGGCAGAAGTAGAGATACCGCAGTTGGGAACCATAGGAGTGACAGACAGCCGTCTGCTCTATTTCCCTATCTATATACTGCTTGGCGATCTCAACCTCTGGGCCGGCAACTATAAGGATGCAGCCACAGCATATTATAAGTATATAACCACTGCCAATGGCGGCTCCTCCTATTTCCCAACCAAAGCCACCCAATCAAATTGGGTTAATTCCGAGTGGAGCATGTATTCCTCGTCATACCATGGTTGTTTCTCTAACGAGAGTTTCAATGACCAACGTGAACTCATAACCATGATAGCCGGCGACTCTATCCCCTCAGATGGAAACTATAGCCAGTTGAGAAACATCTTCAACAGCAATAGCGACAACGACTATAAACCGAGTCTTGTGCCATCCGATGGTCTCAAGAACCTGTCGAGAAGCCAGCTTTATTGCTTTGTTCAAAACAATGGCAAAGACACCCTCTATGCACCCACCAACCTCTCGGATGGACGTGCTGGCGACCTACGCCTGCCAATGAGTTGGAGTTCAGGCTCTGTTGTAAATGGAATAACCGGCGAGAGGCTCACATACCAGCAGATAAGTAAATATCCTTCTTCTGTAAGAAATATCCATATCTATCGCCGCACGTATGTATACTTGCGACTTGCCGAAGCCCTCAACCGTGCTGGCTATCCCCATTTCGCCTATGAGATACTCTCGGAGGGAGTCAACAACTCTGTTATAGAGAGGGATGTGCTGCCCTATTACACCACTGCTGCCGACAGCGCCTTTATCAAGAGTTTCAATTTCCCGCATAGTTCCAACTCGGGATATCTCGTAGAGGATGTGACCAATCCCAATCAGATGTATAACACCATAGGCATCCATTCACGCGGTTCAGGCAAAAGCCAGTGCAACAAGTACTATCTAATGCCTGAGAATGCAGAACTCACCGGTCAGGCCCTGCTCGACTGGCAGATAGAAAAGGTGGAAGACATGATTGTGGATGAGGGAGCCCTGGAGTTTGCCTTCGAGGGCCAGCGCTATTACGACCTTATGCGTGTAGCCCTGCGTCGCAATGACACAAACTATCTTGCCAATCGTATCTATGCCCGTCATGGTGCAGACAATGCTGCCGACACAAGGGCAACAATCAAGCGCGACCTTACCGACAAGACCAACTGGTTTATGACCTTCAATGGTCAACTGGGACTCAGGTAAGAATATTATAATGTATTGACAATGAAAACTTAAACTATAATGATATGAAAAGACACTCATTATCTATATTGAGGTGGGCAATGTCATTATTAGGCTTTATGACGGTATCGGCAGCCATGGCTGCCAATACCGTCGTTGCCGTTGAAAAAGTGACAACAGATGTAACCATATCCGAGGATGTGGATTATCATGTCACCGATGCACAGCCTTTCTCTACCACTGGCAGTATCAATATCACTGCCACCGACCATGCCGTGGTCATCTTCGACAATGTTAAACCCTCCAAACTTCTCTCGTATCTTGGCTTTGTGAGGATAAATGGCGAGGTAGCAGTAAACAACACCAATTGCCAGGTAAAGATATACAGTCAGGGTTCCATTATCCTGCCATACTCCGCAGATATCAAACCGCTCACCGTATACAGCGAGAAAAATTTCGGCGGTACTGCCGTCAATGACTTCGGACTCGAAAACAGCGGCGGTTTCATGAACACCCTGACCGAAGCCAAACTAAACAACAAGATTCGCAGTTTCAAACTCAAACGCGGATATATGGTAACCTTCGCCACCAAGTCAGGTGGTTATGGCTACAATAGATGCTTTGTTGCCGACAAGGAAGACCTCGAGATGGCAGAACTGCCTGGCATCCTCGACCGCAGCATCTCGTCATATCGTGTGTTCAAATGGAATGATACCAGCAAGAAAGGATTGGCCAACGACACCCGCTCAGCCCCCAACAGTACTCTCAATACCACATGGTGCTATGCCTTCGGATTGGGAGAGAATACTGGTATCGACCGCGAATGTGTGGCACATCATATCTATGAGGGATGGCCGGCACTGTCCGACTGTGGACGCAACAACTATACCACGTCGGCACCCACGATGAAGACAAACAACGAACCCGGCAATAGTGCCGACGACCATCCACAAAGCGTGGCCACGGTATTAGCAAACTGGGAGAAGCACATGGCTACGGGCATGCGCCTCTGCTCACCCTCATCCCACGATGGTAGCCTCGGTTGGTTGCGCGAGTTCATGGACTCCATAGATGCTCGCGGTTGGCGTTGCGATGTCTTGGACGTGCACTCTTACTGGCCCTCAGGCAGTTTCTATAATCTACAGTCATGGTATAATGACTACCATCGTCCGCTGTGGATATCGGAGTGGTGCTGGGGAGCATCCTGGAACCGCAATGGTGCCTTCAATCCCAGCCTTTCTGACGAGGAGGCAGCCCGCCAGAATGCCGACAAGATCAAGGAACTCATCGAACTTATGAACGGCTATGGATATGTGGAGCGCTTCTCTTACTGGAACTCAGAAGCCGACCGTTCTAAGATCTACCTCAATGGCTCTCTCACCGCTGCAGGAGAGCATTATGCCGCACTACCTGGAGTGGTGGGCTACAATAAAACTTATGAGTATGTGCCGCGCATCCCAAAGTCAAAGGGAGCCCCCACCAATCTCGCATGTAGTTACAATGCCTCTACCGAGGTGGCCACACTGCGCTGGCATGAGCCCAATGGCGAACATAACACGAGCATGACCGTGGAGCGCCGCAAGAAAGGCGGTCAGTGGCAGGAGATTATGGATGTGACCCTCAAGGAAGGTGAAGCCGATTATAAGGTTGAAGACACTGAGTCATTTGAAGGTGCTGAATATCGCATACATGTTGTCTATACCAACAGCGTGGAGTATTACACCACAAAGACAGCCACTGCCGTGCCCGAGCATCTCAGTCCCGGCGCTCCCGTCACCGTGAATGGTACCCGCTATTATGTTGGAGGCAACCTCCTGCCCAACGGCAGTTTCGATTTCGGTTCCGAGGGTTGGACCAATGGCGAAGGCAATGCCCTGTCATACCCCGACTTCCAGATTGTAGACAAGGGCGGCTATGATGGTGGTACCTATCTGCAGGCCTATTCCAATCAAGGCAGTACCAAGGTTGGAGCCGTGAAGACTATTGTAGACCTACAGCCCTACACCAATTATTATTTCTCCACCGCCTCCTATTTCAATGGCATGTCGTCAAATAAGGTGAGCATGTCTTCAGACGGTATCAAGGAAGACTCCACAGTGGTTGGCATCCCTGCCAATACCGTGTGGACCAAGTATGCATCGCCTTTCAATACCGGTACCCGCAGCAAGGCTATCATCTCCTTGTCATACCTTGCCTCCAAGGCACAGTTCGACCAGATGTTCCTTGCCCGCATGTATGACAATAAGGAAGAAGCCATGGCCGATGGTGTGGCAGCCGAAACAAAGCGCGCCCAGATGCTCATGGCATACAACACCATACTCCCCAACCTCAACGATGGTATCACCTCGCTTCTCGAGCAGGCCGACAAGTCAGGCAATTATGTGCTTCAACTCGAGACAGCCATTGACAATGCCATTGAAGCCATGCAGATGAAAGCACTCGTTGACTCCCTCACTATCATGACTTCTACGGTGGTCAACTATCGTCTTGGGGGATATGAAAATGTTGAGGCTCTGCTCCACACCCTTGCCACCACCACCTCTGGAGAGGAGTATGTGGCAGCAGTAAATGGTCTCAAGGCTATCATGCCCGACTGCCTCTCTCTTCTCGAGAATGGCAGCATCAAGAATGCAAACTTTGAAACCCAGACCCTCGACTGGCAGAAATCAGGCACTTATACAGGAGGCACCCAGGGCATAACCACTGCCGACAATCGCAGATGCTGGCAGGCACAATGGACAGGTCAGAGTGCCGACGACCTTGCCGGCCAGACCATGGAGATAACTCAGCAGGTGGTGAAGGATGCCAGTGGCGACTATCTCTCGCATGGCCTTTACATGCTCGAGTGCAAGGCCACCACAGACCATTACTGCCTCACCGATCAGCACTCATGGCTCAGGCGCAATAGCGACGACAAGGTGGCATCGCCCTTCCTGCTCGCACAGTATCTCGACCTGCCCACAGTAGGCAACAAATGGCAAACCCTCACTACTCCCGCCATTTATGTGAATGACAAAGACACCCTCTCTATGGGTTTCATTTCATCCAAGACTGGCGCCATAGACAATGCATGGAAACCTTACGGTGTTAACACAGGAGTGGGCGACAATCGAGAGGGCGAATGGTATGCCACCGATTTCGTGCTCCGTTTCCTCCCTATCTTCCGATGCCCAGTAGACGAGGGCGGCTGGACCACCATCTGTCTGCCTTACGATGCCAAACCATCCGAGGGCACACGCTTCTTCCGTGTTGCTGGCATCACTGCCAATAATACCAAGATATGCCTCGACGAGATAGACGAATGTGAGGCTGGCGTGCCCTGCGTGATGTATTCCGACCATGCCGATGCCATAGTATACGAGAGCGGCGACAAGGTGACCAAGCGCACACCTGGTCTCAATGGACTCACAGGACAGTTCCTCACCACTGCTACAGCACCGCAAAACGGACTCATAATAGAAAACGGAGCATGGGTAATCCAAAACTCCTCCGACCGCAACGAGCGTGCCAAGCTCCGCCACTATTCCGCCTATATCAAGAGCATTGATAATATTGAGGTGTTGGACGAATGGGCAGGCATGACCATGCCAGTAAGATACCTGGTAACCTCTGTTAGTGGCATCTCTTCAGATAAAGAGAATGCAGTTGAATACTACACCATCGATGGCAAGAAACTGAATGCCGCCCCAGCCTCAGGCACTTATATCAGAGTGAGTGGCGGCAAGTCTGAAAAGATCATCAGATGATGGTGAAGCAATCAAGACATTATTAGATAACTAACAACTATCCCATAACGATTTATGAAGAAACGACTATTATCATTATTGTTGCTGCTTCTGCTCTTAGCTCTAGAAGCCGATGCGCAGACCCTCACTGTTACTACCAACCCCCGCTATGCCCGTGGAGCCACCATGGCATTTGCCAGGATGACAGTGTCAGGTTCGGGCATCTCAGAGCAGGGTTTCTGCTGGGCAGAGACTCCGCAGCCCACTATCAACGACAATAAGACAACCAAGTATCTGAGCAAAAACGGCAAGATATACTGGTTGCAGAACCTCACTCCTGCCACCATGTATTATATGCGAGCCTACGCCATAGCTACCAATGGTGATGTCTATTATGGCAATGATATCAAGTTTTGCACCATCCCCAAGGGCACCATCAGTTATACTATACGCGCTGGTGCCCCCGATGATGTTAACACCCGCATCACCAATGCCACCAAGAGTGCCGTAGACTATTGGAACAACCTAACTTCCATCACGGGTTTCTCTACCAGTGTGGGCTATGATGCGGGCGTGGCCACTGCCGACTGCTCTTATGGAGGCTGGGTGCGCATGGGACCCAATACCTCTTATCAGCGTACGGGCACACTGTTGCACGAATTCCTTCATGGCGTAGGTGTCATCCCATGGGCCGACACAGAATGGAGCCGTCATAACCTGCGCTCTGGCGTCAATGGCGATGGCTATGGCACAGGTCAGTGGTTGGGTGACCGCGCCACAGAGGTGGTGCGCTTCCTTGCCAACAATAATACCGATGTGCTCAGTGGCGATCATCAGCACATGTGGCCATACGGCATCAACGGAGCTCATGAGGACGATGGTTCCGAACTGTTGTATATAGCCAATAGTTTGGTTATCCAGGCTCTTGGCGAGGATGGTCTGCAGCATACAGGCAGCAGTTTCTCGCGTCCGTATTTCTCTTTCGACAATAATCCTGCCGACAAGTATTATATTAAGAATGAGGATGCCGACTGCGGCTTGGCCAGTTCCTACCTCACCATCACCCGCACAGGCTCGCTCACTGTTAAGGTCATGTCGTCTGAGCAGGCTGCTGCTAACGACAGTGCTGCCTGGACCATCACCTTCTCTCCCTCCAACCAGTATTATCAGTTGCGCAATGTGGCCACTGGCAGGTATATAACCTATACCGCTGCCAATACCATCAGCACTATAGACCAGGTGGTACCTTCCACATCCGAAAACTTCCAGTTTATGCCCGGTCGCAACAAGGTGGATACTGGCGATCCTGATCTCGACCGCAAGGCCTACTGGATCATTCATCCCGAGGGCAACTGGTCGCCGAAGTGTCTTGCTGGAGTAGCAAACAGTGCCAACACTACTGCTGCCACTTTCAATATCGCCACCTCAGCCACCAACCAACGTTGGCTTCTCATCCCGTCGGCCGAACTGTCATCTTTTGACATGGCGGCAGTGTCAGGCATGCGCAAGATGGTTAGCCGCCGTCTCGCCTCTCTTGAGACCCTGCTGGCAGTGCCTCATCTTGAGGATGTGGCAGGCATAGATGCCAGGATGGCCCAACTCGTTGAGCGTGTCAACGAGACCGTATCCTCCTCTATGGATGTGTCTGTTCTTGCGGCCTTGAACAGCGATATAGACAGTGGCATTAGTGACTTCCTCAATTCTGCAACCCCATCTGATGTCAACCATCCTTTCGACCTCACCTTTATGATGTCAGATCCAGAGTTATCCTCTGCCGATGGTTGGTCAATAGTGCCCACCATTAGTTATTCCTGTGCTGAGTTCTATGAGAAGACCTTCGATTTCAATCAAGTGCTAAACTCTATGCCCAAGGGCACATATCAGTTGCGCGCCAAGGCATTCCAGCGCCCTGGCACATCCTCTCAGGCCTGGAGCAATTATTCGTCAGGTCAGAGCAAGGTTACGGCCTTCCTCTTCCTTGGCTCATCCGTTCAGAAGGTTGCCGACATTTGTGCATACGCCTCTGATACCAAGTTGGGTGGCACTGAGACCTCTGTAGGCTCGCCTGCCAAGTATATCCCCAACAACATGCTTGCGGGTAGCAAGTATTTTGCTGCGGGATTATATGAAAACGGAGTGGTATATGAAAACAAGACCAAGGGTGGTCAGTTGAAGATGGGTATCCGTTCATCCAATATGGGCTCCAGTTACTGGTGTATGTTCGATGATTTCCGTCTTTATTTCTTCGGCACCACGCCCAAGACCTCTGTAGGCATTACTGATGTCACCCTCGACACCCATGCCAATGCCCTCACAGGCATCTATACCCTCGATGGCCGTCTTGTGTCCCGTG
Organism: Prevotella sp.; assembly: GCA_022782305.1. Lineage (GTDB taxonomy): Bacteria > Bacteroidota > Bacteroidia > Bacteroidales > Bacteroidaceae > Prevotella. The sequence continues at coordinate 40,028 of JALFPC010000028.1, forward strand.
ATGCCACAGCTCTGCCATCATTGCCCAAAGGAATATACATAATCAACGGAAAGAAAGTTGTTCGCTAAAATAATCTGATGGTGCGGCGGTTTCGCCGCACCATTTTTTTGATTCAACGTTAATTATTATAAAACAGATTAATGATTAATGTTTGTTCAGTGTAAAGATGATTTATGCTTTTGCCCTTACAAGGCGTGATAGTGGAAAATCATAAATCTCATTAGTGAATCCTCATCTTTCATTCCTGTATGCGGAAGGGGTCTTACCGGTGTGTGACTTGAAGAAACGGACGAAATGCTGGGGATATTCGAAGCCGAGACGATTGCTGATCATTGTGACGGTCAGCGCCTCGTCGTTCAGCAACTGTTTGGCATGGTCGAGAAGGTGGTCGGAGATGATGTCCTTGGCGGTACGCCCCGTTTCCACGCGCACCAGATTGCCGAAATAGCCGCTGGACAAGCAGCATTTGTCTGCAAAATAAGCTACCGTAGGCAAGCCGTCATGAAGGGCTTTTGTGGAGATATAATCATCAAG
>JALFPC010000030.1 GCA_022782305.1 Prevotella sp.
TTCATACGTCCAAGTTCGCTGTTTTCAAACGTAACTCGAAATAAATCATAAAAATCGAACCCTTCGAACGGAATTCGCTTGCTTATTCCAGAAATATGTTGTACCTTTGCCATCGTATCACTTTTGTGATTCCCCCAATTTGTCACTTCTCTAGGGTGATTGGGGGATTTTTCTTATCTTCTACAAAGGTACAAAATTTCTATCACATTGAGGATTAGATAGTTATAAATAATCTTAATAATTAACGACACTCCCTAAGGTAGACATGCTGATATCACAGCATCTCGACGATCCCGATTTCAATATTGACAAATTGGCCAATGCGCTGTGTATGGGGCGCACTAAACTCTTCGGCATGGCAAAAAAACTGCTCGGCATGTCACCCAACAAATACATCCAAAACGAACGTATGCGAGTGGCTGCCGAGCTGTTGACAGAAGGGGAACTGACCGTTACAGAGGTCAGCTACCGGGTTGGCATCCAGGATCCCTCTTACTTCAATAAATGCTTCAAGGCCCGCTATGGTGTGGTGCCAAGCAAATTCAAGGGATGATGAGCCTCACCTATTATTAATATAATACTTTCTTACCGTTGATGATATATGGTCTGCGGTGTGAACCTCCATGCTTTGGCATTGGAACCTTCACTCCGTCGAGCGTGTAGGCATCGCCATTGGAGTTATCGTCATTTACAGGACCGTCTATGGCTGTGGTCACCGCACTCTTTACTACCAGCACGCCCTCAGTGAGCAGGCGACTGTCATCCCATTCCAACTGCTGGTTGGCAGATACTGTCTTGATGGTATAGGTGCCCTTATGCTGGCCGCCAGTCTCTATGATGGTTAACTCCTCACCCACCTCAAGGATGCGGTCGCCGAGTATTCTGATCTCTATTGTATCATTGCCATGGGTGAGGGTGCCGTTCACTCTCAGCATATCATTTGTGTTGATGCCTGTATCGCTGACCTTGGCCTTGATGACAAGTCGAGACCCAGTCTGCAGGGTCACATTGCCCGCCATACGCAACTTGCCCACGAGGGTTTCGCTATATGGCACCACCGTTCCACCATTCTTTACTATCAAGGCATTGCCGCAACCGCGTCCCATGAGCATAGCACCATTGTCTATGGTGATAGAGCCTGTGGTGATGGCATCAAAAGCCGTTGATATTGGATTGTTGTTGATGATGAGAGCACCGCCCTTCACATTGATGGAAGAGGTGCTACCGCCAGTCTTGATAGTGAGTGTTCCCTCGCCGGTCTTCACTATTGTCTTGGCCTTGAGCAGTCCAGCATAGGATGTAGACTTGCCATCATAGCCGACATAATAGGAGTCGAGGCTATGACCGAGAGTACAGTCGGAGGCTGTAGAAGCCAGAGAACCGATATGTGTGGTTATGGCTGTCTGTGTGCCGCTGTTTGACTGATAGTGAGACATCACTGAACCTGCCTGCATTTTTACAGAGGTCTGCTTCATGTCGGTCACATTGTCCATGAGTCGGAAATTGCTGCCTACCACATTGAGTGTGCCTGCAAAGGCTGAGAAATCGGCGCCAATATCACTGCGCACACCGTTAGACTCTATGGTGAGCGTGCCTGTGCCCTTGAACTTGCCGTTTACAGCACCGCGGGTTGTGCCGATGATAGTACTCGAGGTGCCCTCCTTCACTGTCACATCGTGGTTGAAGACAGGTCGGGTGCTACTGTTGTTTACATCCAGCAGTCTAACCTTACCACCTGCCAGTTCCATAGGTCCGCCCACCTTGCCGAAAGTTGAATTCCATGCGCCCTGAGCAATGGTTCCATTGCGTACTATCATACCCGTGAATGGGTTGGTGCCAGCATAGTTGAAGTTGAGCTGACCAGCACCATCTTTGATTATATATCCGCTTCCTTTTACCTGTCCCTTGAGCGACAAAGACATATTGCTCTTGACGACAGAGATTGCAGAAGTGTCGGCAACGGTGATGATATGGTCGGTGGCCACATTACTACCATCTACTGCCAGCGTGCCACCATTAAGTTGCAGGTTTCCTTCGGCAGCAGAAGAGGCTCCGAGTGGACTGGCATTGCCACCATCGAGGATATTCTTGATGGTCAGTTTTCCTTCATTTAGGATGGTTGCACCTGTATAGTCGCTGTTGTTGAGATTGAGTTTGAGTTCGCCCTTGCCATTCTTGATGAGGGCACCATTGCCACTCAGTCCACCCTCTCCGTTGAGGGTATAGATGCCATTATCGAAATCGAAGGTCACATTGTTTGTCTGCATCAGGTCGTTGACAGTGATGGTGCGCACTGTGGAATCGTCGCCAAATAGCACCTCATCGCCCGAAACGAAATAGGTAGGATTATTGCCAATGGTGAAATTATCAGCCTTATCGTCCCATACCGCCGACTCTGCTCCTGTCCACGCCACGTTTTTCTGCGGTGCGCGGGTTGCATTCACTGTTAGCACCATCTTGTTGTCCTCGATGGTTATGTCATAATTGATACCATTGAGTCCGAGTGTCAGCATATTGGCAGGTGTGGCAGTGAGGGTGCCCGTACATTCTGCTATCACATATCGTCCAGGCATGAGTTTTGTTTCCTTCTTGTTTACAATAATGGTATTGTCTCCAGTGAAGGTAAGGTTGCCATTCACCTTTATGCTTGAGCACTGGCTTGAAGCTGCGTTTACTACTATATATACATTGCCAGGTATGGTGAGCTCACCATCGAAGGTCATCACTCCGTATGGTGTAGAGTCGTTGCCTGGAATAAGGCGGCAACCCTCATAATTGAGTGCACCCTCGAAAGATACGTTACCTTTTACAGTGGTATTGCCAGCGAGAGTGCCTCGGCTTCTAATATCTACATCGGCAGTCAACTTGCCGTTGATTTCCATACTACCTTCGCTGATAACCACGGGCTGCTTGAATGCCATATCTCCATTGATGGTCACTTTTCCCTGCAAGGTCTTCACCATGCCAGCGCTACTGTTGATGCTTCCGCCCTTAATCTTATAGTCATGTCCCTTGGGATTGGCAAAGATTATCTGAGCAGGAGTTTTCTCTCCAGAGAAAGAAATCTCGCTACTATTGTCTCCGCTGATGTCAAACATTATGCTCTTGCCATTGGCAAAGGAGACTGTACCAGAGTGGTATGTCTCGTCGGCGGACATCACTGGTGGCAGCGGTGGTTGTGGCATATCTCCGCCGAGATAGAAGCTCGTGCATGGTGCTTGGTAATAGCCGCGTGTAGTGCAGTCGAGGCGATAGTGTGGGTCTTGCTGCAGGCAGTAGATGCTATAATCTGTGGCTATATCAGTAGTGTAGCCCACGAGGCCTGTGCTTGAGTCATTATTTTGTTTTGCCAGAATAATCTCCTCTCGCCAGTCACCAGTAATATCGCCCATGAATGTTGGTCTCACGGCTGGTCCAGCTGACACTGTCCAGTTGCTCTGTTTGGAGAATTCGATGAGTCGCGTACCATTATATTTGGTTACCATTACATTGGTACCATAATTGCTTCCGCCTGGCGATGATATCAATTCGCGCTGCAGGTCGCCATCCCACCATGTAGCCTCATAAGGGAATGGTGTGTCGCCATCGGCAATAAGGTTTCCCTTGCAGTCATAGAGTCCCTGCATGGTAGAGAACACCTCGAGTCCCTTATGATTATCATTCACGTCTATACACCTGCCTCTACCCACGTCTACAACGGTAGGCAGATACCATTCGCGTATATGCTCGCCCGTAGCTGCATCATAGATGAGTTGTCCGAGCAGTGCTGTCTGCTGTATGGCAAACACCTCCATGCCGGGGCGCTCAGGGTCTATATCCGTCACATCGTAGCGGTCGCCATGACCTATTCCTGCACTCATAACCATACCTTTGGTGGGGTTTACGGCATAGCCACCCTCGAGCATCTCGTCTATACCGTCGCCATCCACGTCGGCCACCCTTAGTTGATGAAATTCTGCGGGCCATGGTGTTTTGTCGTTGCGGCTCCATGTGTAGTAATGGTGCCAGTTGGATGGTGTATTGCCGCTCCAGTCGTATCCCCATGCAAACACATAGTAGTGGTGTCCCTTGTCGGTACGTCGGTTATAGCATTCCATGGCAAGTGATGGATGAACACCGTCGAAATAGCAGATAGCGAAATGGCCTCCGAGGAATGCATACTCGCGTCCATCGTCGTCATTCATATAATCGCTGCGATTGGTACGCGAATATTTGTCTACGCCGTCTGTCACCTCATCATATTTGAGTTCGCTACAATCTATCTCCGCTCCTGTGGCAGCATCCACCACAGACACATAGAAAGGAGGGTTTTTGGTGCTACTGGTTCTATAGTCCACTATGCCATCGCCGTCCACATCTGCCTTGCTGCTACCCATGGCATACTTGCCCCAGGTGTTATTGGCTTTATCCCAAAAGCGTGTACCGTCTGAACTCTTGATGATTACCTCGCACTTGCCATCGCAATTGATGTCATAAGCCACCACCATATCATTTTGTCCGGCACAAATATCGATGTTTGGTCCGATGTCTATGGTCCACATCAGTGTACCATCAAGGCGATAGGCCTGCAGTTTATGGTTGGTGGTGGGAGCCTGACCGCCAACGGTTGGATCATTGCCAGCGCCACCGCAATAGAGTCGGTCTACGAGCATGGCATCAAAGGTTCCATTGCCGTCTATATCCATAGGCCATGCATATTTGGTACGGTAGTTGTTTGACACTATCACCGAATTGTCGAAATCGAAATCAAAGTATGCATCTTTATATGCCAATTGCTTGAAGGTAAAGGGTTCGCTCTTTTCTCCCTCTTGACCTTTAATTACTGTAGTCACTGCCAACTGGCTACCGTATGGCACTACAGTCTTGGTGGTCTGCATGTTGGTCTTGGCAATAGGTTCACTGTTTACTTTCTGATAGTCTCCTCCCGACTTTTTCACATAGAGGTTATAGAGGCAGCTATCTCCGTCTTCCACTAGTTTGCGCCATGTCACCATGACATTCTGACTTGTAGCGTTGCTCACTGCCACCACCGAACGACCCAAGGGTTGCATGAGCCTCTGGGCCATAGCGTCAGTGATGCACATTAGGGCAATAATGATTGCCGCAATAACTTTTCTTTTCATTATCGTTTTAGTTTTAGTTATCTTCATTATTCTGCATGCAAATATACATATAATTATGGTATTCATATAATAATATCGTACGAAATTCGGTAGTTAAGTACTTTTTTCACTTGCCACTGCAGGCGATATATCATTTGTTAAGCCCCCCAATCATGCTTTTTCATTGTTTTTTTTCGTTACCGACCAATCTTTTTTTTGTATTATGGCACACATGACAAAAAAAATGCTTATATTTGCGCATGTAAAGACACATTATCCAATATACACATCATGGCAAACCACAGGCACGCATACCTCATAATGGCTCACAACGAATGGCAACTGCTCAACACGCTGCTGTCTTTGATTGACGATGAGCGCAATGATATCTTTTTACATATAGACAAGAAAGTGAAGGAGATGCCGCAATTATACAAACCCCTTCATGCCAAACTCTTCTTCACCCCAAAGAGATATGATGTGCGATGGGGAGACGTGGGGCAGGTGCTCTCTGAGATGCACCTCTTCAAGACTGCCCACAACCATGGCCCTTATCAGTATTACCATAAGTTGTCGGGCGTTGATCTGCCCATCAAGACGCAGGATTATATACACGACTTCTTCGACAAGCATGAGGGCAAGGAGTTTATCGGCTTCTTCACTCTCACTGATTTTATCAAGGGCGACATAGAGCGCAAGAGGCGGCGCTATTATCTGCTGATGAAATATAACTACCGTACTCCCTTCGTGGCCAAATGGAAGGTGATGGCAGCAAAACTAATACGACATGCAGCACTGAAAATCCAGGACTGGATTCATTATGACCGCGGCAATGAGTTGACCTTCCGCACGGGGCACAACTGGGTGTCGCTGACCGAAGAGGCAGTGACCTATCTTCTTGACAACGAGGATTTCATCAGCAAACGCTTTTCCTATACCACCTGCGGCGACGAGATGTATAAGCACTCTATGCTCATCTCCAATCCCAAGTTTAAGGAGCGTATCTTTGACCTTGACAATGGCATACACAGTTGCATGCGATTTATTGATTTCCTCAGGGCCAGCGAGGAGCAACAAAAACGTGGAGAACCCTATAACTGGCAGGATGACGATGCTGAAGAACTGCTCAAGTCTGAGTATCTCTTCGCCCGCAAGTTCTCAAGCAAATACCCCAAAGTAATTAAAGATATTGAGGAATATCTAAAGAGGGAAACAGG
>JALFPC010000041.1 GCA_022782305.1 Prevotella sp.
GATGTGGGTGCCGACCTTGTAGGCAAGGTGGAAGCCGACATCCCCGAGGATGACCCACGTAATCCTGCCACTATAGCAGACAATGTGGGTGACAATGTGGGTGATGTGGCAGGCATGGGTGCCGACCTCTACGAGAGTTACTGCGGCAGCATCCTCAGTACTGCTGCCCTGGGTGCCACTGCCTTCGCCCTCAATGGCGACATGCAGATGAAGGCTGTGATAGCTCCTATGATTATTGCCTCTGTGGGCATCTTCCTGTCGCTCATCGGAATATTCATGGTGAAAACCAAGGAGGGAGCCACAATGAAAGACCTGTTGCGCTCGTTGGGCATAGGCACCAATGTGTCGGCAGTGCTAATAGCCATAGCATCATTCATTATCCTTTGGGCACTGCAGATTGATAACTGGCTCGGACTATCCTTCTCGGTGCTCACGGGTCTGGCTGCGGGAGTAATCATCGGACAGGCCACAGAATATTACACATCACAGAGTTATAAACCCACACAGCAGATTGCAGAAGCATCTCAAACTGGTTCTGCCACGGTAATCATCAAGGGCATAGGCACTGGTATGATCTCAACTATGGCTCCAGTGCTCACCATCTCGGTGGCCATACTGTTCAGCTATCTCTTTGCCAATGATTTCGACCTTTCAATGAGTGCAACCAGCGTCTCCAAGGGTCTCTATGGCATTGGCATAGCCGCTGTGGGCATGCTTTCCACACTCGGCATCACCCTGGCCACCGATGCTTATGGTCCTATTGCCGATAATGCTGGTGGCAATGCAGAGATGAGCGAACTGGGCGAGGAAGTGAGAAAGCGTACTGATGCACTGGATGCCCTCGGCAACACTACAGCCGCCACGGGCAAGGGGTTTGCCATAGGTAGCGCCGCACTTACGGCATTGGCTCTGCTGGCATCGTATGTTGAGGAGATAAAGATTGCCATGCAGCGTGCCGTTGACAATGGTCAGCAGTTTGTGGATACCATGGGCAACGTGTTTAACCCATCCACAGCCAACATGCTCGATTTCATGAATTATTTCCAGGTTACGCTCATGAATCCCAAGGTGCTCATTGGAGCCTTCATAGGTGGCATGGCAGCATTCCTGTTCTGCGGTCTCACCATGGGGGCCGTTGGTCGTGCAGCCCAGAGCATGGTGGAGGAGGTGCGCCGCCAGTTCCGCGAGATCAAGGGAATTCTTGAAGGAAAGGCCACTCCCGACTATAGCCGTTGTGTAGAGATAAGCACACGTTCGGCACAGAAAGAGATGATATTTCCAAGTCTGCTGGCCATCATCATTCCAATAGCAGTGGGAGTGATCTTAGGTGTGGCTGGTGTGATGGGATTGCTTGTGGGCGGACTCACTGCCGGATTCACCCTCGCTGTGTTTATGGCCAACTCTGGTGGTGCCTGGGACAACGCCAAGAAGATGGTGGAAGAAGGCCACTTCGGTGGCAAGGGCAGTGCATGCCATAAGGCTACCATCGTGGGCGATACCGTGGGCGATCCATTTAAAGACACATCTGGCCCGTCGCTCAACATCCTCATTAAACTTATGTCGATGGTAAGCATAGTGATGGCTGGACTAACCGTTGCATTCTCATAATAATAATAATAAGAGGGGCGTCAATAATAACTGATGCCCCTCTCAAATATTCATTGCTCACGGCTCATTGCTCACGGCTCACGGCTCATTGCTCATTGCTCACAGCTCACGGCTCATTGCTCATTGCTCACGGCGCTTATAATCACCTTTGCGCTTGGGATTCATGGGAAACCAGCCCTTCTCCACCCTCTCTTTCTGCTCAAAGATCTCGAGTATGCTCCAGAGGCACGAGCACCCTATCACGCCCAGCACGGGACTCAAAATATCGTTGGTCACCAGCAGGCTGGCAATGATAAAGCACACGCCTGCTATGGCAAACAGCCACCATATACGGGTGCCGAAATAATACTCTCCCTTGACAACCAAAGGATGAAAAAGACCTATCACCACAAAGGTGATTACGGCAATTATCAAACCAGAATAATTCATATCTAATACTAAATCAATTATATGACAAATGCACAATATATCATTATATATCTAATGCAAAAATAATTCTTTTATTTCAATTAAGCACTTTTTGTGTGCATCTTTTTTCAATTCATAACATTTCTTTGTTAACAAACACATGCTGCGTTGATAAATGTTAAACTTACACTCTCGCAATTAAACCTTATAATGGGATAATAATCAAACAATTGTCAGTAGCAACAATTCATACAAATACATAACAATATGAAACTATATAATTATTGTAATATGAAAAACAACATCAAAACCTTAGTGGCTGCAGCCATCATGATGGCCGCGCCCATTTATGCTAATGCCAAACAATGGTCGCTAAAAGAGTGTATTGACTATGCTCTTGAAAACAACATCTCATTGCAGAAAACACGATTGCAGAAAGAATCGGCTATAGAAGACATCAAACAGTCTACATCGGCACTGCTGCCATCGCTCAGTTTCTCATCGTCGCAGAATGTAACTTACAGACCATGGCCCGAGAGCAACCGTGCCACCGTGGCCAACGGATATGTAGAAACAAGTGTAGACAAGGTCTACTATAACGGCAGTTATGGTCTGAATGCCAACTGGACAGTATGGAATGGTAACAGAAACTATAATCAGATAAAGCTCAACAAAATCACTGCACAGAAGGCTGAATTAGATAGTGCCTACACTGCCAACAGCATACAGGAGCAGATAGCTCAACTGTATGTACAGATACTCTATTCGCATGAGGCGGTTAACGTGTGCAAGAAAACTCTTGAGGTGAGCACACTCAACGAAAACAGAGGCAAGGAATTTGTTAGTGTGGGCAAGATGTCGAAATCTGACCTGGCACAACTAACCTCGCAAAGAGCAAAAGATGAATATAGCGTGGTGGAGGCAGAAGGTAATCTCAGAAATTTCAAACGCCAACTCAAGCAGTTGCTGCAAATCACCAACGACGAGGAGTTTGACGTAACCATACCCAACACTTCCGACGAGATGGCACTACAGGACATTCCTGCCATGAACAGCGTGTATGCCTCTGCTCTCAACACAAGACCAGAAATAAAAAATGCACAAATAGGGATAGAGAGCAGCGACCTGAGCATCAAAATGGCAAAAGCACAGCGCATGCCTACCATCGGACTGAGTGCCAGCGCCATGACCAACACCACATCTATGAGCGACAATGAATGGGGCACACAACTCAAAAATAATTTCGATGTAGCCGGCGGACTAACTCTCAGTGTGCCCATCTTCGACAACAGACAGACAAAAACAGCCATACGTAAGGCAAAAATACAAAAACAGGAATACCAACTCGATCTACTCGACAAGCAAACAACACTCTATTCGACTATCGAAAACTATTGGACGCAGGCCAACACAAACCAGAGCATGTATAAGGCTGCAAAAGAGAGCACCAAGAGCGCACAGGTGAGTTATGACCTGCTCAGCGAACAATTCCGACTGGGACTGAAAAACACCGTAGAACTCATGACTGGTATGAGCAACCTGCTCAACGCACAGCAAAATGAACTGCAGAGCAAATATCTCACCATCCTCAATATCAGCATGCTAAACTTCTATAAAGACGGAAGGCTCTAATGCAAAATTTTTATTAACAATCATTATATGAAGAAAATCACATAGAAGAACAAATATATTATTACATTTTCTGTTCTTACATCACAAGAATAGTTGTTCTTACATCACAAGAATAACTGTTCTTGTACCCTAATAATAACTGTTTTTGTAACACAAGAATAACTGTTCTTACATCACAAGAATAACTGTTCTTGTACCCTAAGAACAACTATTCTTGTACCCTAAGAATAACTGGTGACTTTGACTGATTTTACTTCACAGATTATTTGTTAGTTTACTGTTTTACTTCACTTACTCTGCAATGTCTTCCTAAGACGCTTTACAATGTTGTTCAGATGTTACTAAATCAGTACACAGGTGCAAAGATAGTTATATTTTCGGATTCTGCAAAACAATCCATGAAAAACACTGCGGAGGAAGCCTTGCGGCTGGAGGCGCAAAGCCTCCATTGAGCTTTTCAATATGCATGGAGTGATTCCCTCATCCTCCTCGGTGGTAACATATCCATATTGCTTCTGTGTGGCCTTTTGTTATTGTAGAACTCAATGATGTCTGTCATCAAAGATCTTGCTTCTTCAAGGTCATGAGGACGTTTCATTTTATAAAGCCATTCCTGTTTGATGATGCCGTTCACGCGTTCTGCTATGGCATTGTCCGTAGGCTTGTAGTCCTC
>JALFPC010000063.1 GCA_022782305.1 Prevotella sp.
TCGTCATCAGCGAAGAGAAGATTGCAGAGGACTTACTTCACCAAGACACTCTTCTTGACGGAGAAACACCTTGCAGTCAAGCCACTTTTCGACCTACCTTACAGCATATCTTAATTTGGGTGGCGCATTGACGAAGTCAGGAATATGGTTTACCAGCCGCTGTTTGTAAAAATGCAAACAACGATTATTGCAGTGAATAAACAGCGATGAGACACTTGTGTCATCAACTGTTGTTGAAAAAACAATTGTATATTAACGGCTGTTCCCACCTGCGGCTATAAATAACGCAGATGGGAACAGTAATGAATAAAACAATAAAGGATATATACTTTGTTTATTCGTATATACTGAATGTGCAGTATTTATTGAGGAATGTTTTGCTGTTTCCTCCACCATTTGTATTGGTGATATGCTTCATGATTGCATCATACGTAGCACGTGTGCACTTCACTGTGGTTTTCTTTGATGTTTTTGCAGTACAATAGAACAGGTAGTCGATGTATGCATCTGTAGGAATATTGAAACTGGTGCCGAGGTCTATCTCTTCTATTACATCGCAAGTGTTGAACATGTGAGTAAATGAACTTACGTTGTCAACACTCCACCCCGAGATGTTGATCTTCTTTGCCAAGGTGCAGTTATGGAATAAACTGCTGATTACTTGCACATTCGGGGTCTGCCAACCAGAGAGGTTTATGGATTTGGCTGTGCTACCCTTGAATGCGGCATCCATGTTTTCTGCTGATGAGAAATCTGCATTCACGCATGTAAAGTCGCCATAGCCGCCAGTGCCCAGGAATGCATTCTTCATATATTTGATCTTTGAAGTGTTGCTCTTGCCGAATATCACGGTCTGCAGGCTCTTGCAGTCGCAGAATATGCTGGTGAAATTATTGGCATTGTTGAAGTCAAACGCTGACATGTCTACTGACGTCAGCATATAGCAGTTGTTGAACATTTCTTCCACTCCGCTTTCAGCAAGTGAGGTTTTTGAGCATTTGAGCTTTACCTCTGAGATACTATTGCATTTATAGAACATGCGTTTGAATGTGGTAACATTCTGTGTGTTCCATGAACTGATGTCGGCAGACTTGAGTGAGTAGCAGCGGTCAAAGATGTTGTTCATGGTAGTCACGTTGGCTGTGTTCAAACCATTGACCAACACACTTTCGAGGCTCTCGCACAAAGTGAAGATACCAGACATGTTGGTAACTTTGGTTGTGTTGAGTGGTGTGAGGTCTACTTTCTTGAGTTTTTTGCATTGGAAGAACATGGAATTCAATGATGTGGACAGTGAGATATCGAGTCCCGACAAATCCACATTCTCCAGTCCGCTGCAATTCTTAAACATGTTGCTGCATGTGTTGCCTGTGCTTACGATGGCTCCAGGAGTGGAAACGGTGATGGTGGCATTGTCAGCATCCCATTCCATGTATACACGGTCCTTATAGTTGTTGTTGATAGTTATATCCCACACATTTGCAGGCAGGTCAGCCTTGCTGTATCCCTTGTATTTGTCGCTATGTCCGATGATGTTTATTGTTTTTACATCATCTATGGTCCCGCCGTTTGCCTTTACCAGGTTTTCCACATTATTGCGGAATGACTCGTTGGATTGTATCTGTGTGCCAGCATATGCTTCGCCCTTCTGGCTTACATTGAAAGATGCTCTAGTGTTGATGTCAGAAGTGGAGGTGAGGGTAACGGTGGCACTCTTGTCGGCACCATTGTAGTTGTTGTATACATATAGTTTCACCTTTCCGTCTTGCTTGACAAAGTCATAGATCCATCCGCTCTCGCCCACGTTAACATCGAAATCGCAGTTGGCATCCACGGGCACTTCCACTTCGCCACCCGCAGCACCAATTTTCACGTCGGTGGCATTGATGGTTATGTATTGCTTCTGTGAGTCGTCATCCTCGTTGCTATCCTCCTGCGAATAGTCGATAACGAGATCGGACTTGAAGTCTTTTATCCAGTCGTTGTTTTGTTTGCCGTTGCTCTTCATCCATCCGTTGATCTTTGGGAATACCTTGTCTATCTTGTTGCCCTCGATGGTGTGCGGCATGTATCCTTCCACGCGGAAAGCCCACACGAGCCCGTTTTTATGGAAACTCTTTTCGTCGCTGTTTGAGGCGAATCGTGTTGCGCTGGTATTCTTTTCGTGAATTTCCACCTTTGATTGTGTGTTGTAGATAAAGAAGTTGAGGTCTTTGTCTCTGATGTCCAATTGCGGGTGGTCTTCTAAAGACCGTGTGAGTTTGATGGTAACAAAAGGCAGGTTATCCTTTGCCACCATAGGCTGGTTGACATTGAAATAAGTGCCTTCGTCCTTGAGGTTCTGCGCACCGTTCAGACGGAACACAGGAGTGCCGAATTCATCATTCTCAGACACGTTTTCTACAGAGATGCGAGGGTCTGAGGATGTCCAGCTGATATCAAGGTCATATACATCCACATCCATAATCTCCAAACCGGGCACGAATGGCAACTTGCCGCCGATGGCTCTAATCTGTAAGATGATTTCGAGAGTCTCGGTGGTTTCGGTGCATCCATACTGCTTCTTGTATCCTATCACGAAGTCGTTCATGTCATAGTCGCCGGTTTGTGGATACATGTCTTCAAACAGCACGGTGCCGAATGCCGTCTTGTTTGGCGAGAAGAATGTTGTCTTGTTGCCATCGATAGAAGGCAGTGTTTCGGCCGCATCTGTGATGGTGCCAGAGATATTGGCAGCGCGTGTGAGTATCTTTTCACTATTGATATCCACGGTGCGTATGGCCGTTTTGCCCTCATTGTTCAAATAAGCGAGATATATCTTGCTTGTTGACTTGAGGGTAGTGAATGTCAGGGATGTCGGAGTGTCTTTCTCGAGCACAGTATATCCCATGAGTTTTTCGAGTTTTGCATCTTCGTATACAAACACTCGTGTGGTTACATCGCTTTTCAGTTGGATGGTCACATCCTGAGACACGCTCCAATCGAAGTTGGCCGACACGTTTGCAAAACCTGATGCATTAGGGTCTCTGTCGGGGTCATAGAAGTCATATTTGTCGTGACAAGCTGTGAGTGAGGTGAGAGCGACAGAGATGCCAATCACCCATAAAGACTTTTTGAACTTTGTCATCATCATATCTGTTACTTGTTCTAAATTATCAAAAGCATAAGTTAAACATACGCGTAATGTATATTATTCTGCAAAGATAAGCAAAAATAACCAATATTCAATACAATAGGCAAAAAAATGTGTTGCAGCCGCTAAATGTTGTTAATTTATTTGGCAATCATAAACAAAATGACTGATTATTGAATTGTTTTTTGTAATATTGCATATATAATAATCAATACAGGGCAGATAGGATGAGGCGTATGTTATTTCTCGTTTATCATGGTTTCTCTGACGAGAGCGGCATCAGCAAGAAGATACGCTATCAGGTTAGGGGAATGGAGCAGAATGGGTGGGAAGTCCATCTCTGCTACTATGATTTTGCCCCAGATGGCCGCAAGTGCCGTTTTGTGGACGGTAAGGTGATAGAGGACTATGGTAGAGGCATGATGGCTGCCGTAAGGTCGCGCCTGCGTCTGGGATGCATCTATGACTATTGCGTAGACCATGGCATAGAGTTGGTATATGTGCGCAGTTTTATGAATGCCAACCCTGTAGTGATGAGGCTGTTCAGACGACTGAAAGCCAAAGGCATACAGTGTGTGATGGAGATACCCACTTATCCCTACGACCAGGAGTTCAGGGGTTATCCGCTTAAGTATAAGTTGCCGCTATATGTAGACCAGTTGTTTCGCCGTTCAGTGGCTGCCGAAATGCAGGCTATAGTAACCTTCTCTGACCAACAGGAGATATTCGGTTGCCCAACCATACAGATAAGCAATGGCATTGACCTCGACAGCATACCACTTCACCAATACAAGCCTATTGCTGTTGATGACGCATCAGCCATACATCTTGTGGCAGTGGCAGAGATACATTATTGGCATGGCTTCGACCGCCTGGTGGCTGGCATGGGAGAATACTACCGCCGCTATTCTAATGGACGCAAGATATATCTGCATGTGGTAGGCTGGGAGGACGACCGCGGCACATCCAGCAATGGCTATCTCACCATTGCTCAGACCGCCAACCTCTATGGCATCACCGACTATGTGGTTAATCATGGCCGTTTGTTTGGTGCTGACCTCGATGCAGTGTTCAATCAGTGCGTGTTTGCTATAGGCAGTCTGGGGCGTCACCGCAGTGGCATTACCGACATCAAGACACTCAAGAACAGAGAGTATGCAGCCCGTGGCATACCTTTTATTTATTCGGAAAACGACAGCGACTTCGACTCGCAACCATATATAATTAAAGCCCCTGCCGATGAGTCGCCCATAGATGTGCAGACCATTATCGACTTCATAGACAATAATCGGATAAAGGCTGAAGACGTGCGCAAGACCGTCAACCATCTTACTTGGAAAGAGCAGATGGGCAGGGTGATAAAATCTCTCAAATCTTATGAATGACTATCAGCTCCAAGATGTTGTTGACCATCAGCTTCAAGATGTTGTTGGCCATAATACAAATGATAATAGCGACAGTCCAACATTGTCTGTTATTATTCCCTTATATAATTGCCAACGCTTTATATGCCAATGTCTTGATAGTATCTATGCCCAAGGTATGGAAGACTGTGAGGTGATAGTTGTGGATGATGGCAGTACAGACAATAGCCGTGATTTAGTGGCAGGTTATGCTGTTGCCCATACCAATCTTGTGCTGATAAACCAAGAAAACAGTGGCGTGGCCATGGCGCGCAATACTGGCATTGAGTGTGCCCGTGGTAAGTATATAACCTTTGTGGATGCCGACGATATGCTGGTTGGCGGTAGTTTCCGTAGGCTTGTGGATATAGCTAAGAGTTATGATGCCGACATGGTTAAGGCCTGGCATAAGAAGGTGCCTGAGGATGCCATGGCAGAAGGGTATGAGTGCCTTGACGATGGTGCAGAAGGGTATGAGTGTTATGCTGATGGTGCTGTAAGGGTGATGAGCGGTGATGAGGCTATAGTGAAAGAAACCAAGTTGGATGAGGGCTATTGCTGGGGGTATCTTATCCGTAGCAGTGTGATTAAAGCCTATGCCATCCGCTTTCCCGAGGGAGTAATGTTTATGGAAGACTGGGCTTTCATCACTCAGGTGATGGTCCATGCCCAGTGTTTTGTGGTTGCTCCGCTATTGTATTACCTCTACCGCGATAATGCCTCATCTTGTGTGGCCAATATGACTATGGGCAAGTTGCTGTCTGGATGCCGTTCCATTGATACTGTATGCCGCTTGGCCAGTGAAACCAATGGTGAGGTGAGGGTGCGGCTTACAGAAAACATCTGTTTTAATATCAATATCATCCTGTGGTTTGTCATTCACTATAGCCGCATCTTTGCAGAGCGTAAGGCGATAATGCATACACTCAAGAGTCTTTTGAAGATGGTGGATGCCAGTCTTGTGCCTGCTCGACTTAAGGTGTTCAACCTTGTGCCCAACCTTTATGTAATGGCATTGCATGCCGCAACAAAGCGGAAATATTGATTGTAATGTTCTGCAGGCAG
>JALFPC010000092.1 GCA_022782305.1 Prevotella sp.
CCTCAAGTCGCATCGTGGGGTAAGGGGATGGTGGCTACATATTGATGTTGTGCTGTTGCTTTTTACTGAAAGCTGCTACTAACGACTCATAAATCTACCCTTAATCGTGTATTGGATGATAGTTGCGGATTTTAGGATTATAAGTCCAGAGAGGGACAAAAATCGTCTAAAACACAAAAAAACAGGCTTTAAATATACAAAGTAAAAGTATAATTTGTATATTTGTATCGGCAAACGACAATATATAAGCAAACATAATCAATATGAGATATCTGCTATGACACTACAGCAAATGGAATATATAGTGGCGGTATACCGTTGGCGTCATTTCGCCAAGGCCGCAGAGGAATGTGGAGTGACACAGCCCACTCTTAGTCTTATGATACAGAAACTGGAAGCCGAACTTGGTGTTAAGATCTTCGAGCGGTCATCTCAGCAGGTGGTGCCTACCGACATGGGCAAGATGATAGTAGAGCAGGCCTGGAGGGTGATAAGTCGTGCACGCCGCATCAAGGAGATGGTGAGCGAGGCCCAGGAATCGCTATCGGGTAATTTCTCCATCGGCATACTGCCCACTATTGCGCCCTATCTGCTGCCTCGCTTCTTTCCACAGATGACCGCACGCTATCCTGATCTCAATATCCATGTTGTGGAGATGCAGACCACAGCACTCATGCGTGCCCTGGAGCGTGGTGAGATAGATGCAGCCATAGCCGTGAGCCTTGATGGTATGGACAAGATGGTGCAGACGCCGCTCTTCTATGAGCAGTTTTTTGCCTATGTATCCCGCTCCAGCAACCTGTTTTCTGCCAAGAGCGTAAAAGCTGCTGACCTTAATGGACAGATGCTCTGGATGCTCGACGAGGGTCATTGTCTCAGAGATCAGTTGGTCAAATTCTGCAGCCTCAAGTCGGCAGACAAAAGCAAAAACACATACCGTCTGGGCAGCATAGAGACATACATGAGAATGGTGGAGGCAGGATTGGGCATGACTTTTATCCCCGAACTGGCTGTGGAGCAACTCACATTGCAGCAGCGTGAACTGGTGCGCCCCTTTGCCATACCCATACCAACCCGGCAGGTGGTGATGCTCACTCTGCCCTCGTTTGTCAGAAAAAACATACTCAAGTTGCTCACAGACACAATCCAGCAGGCAGTGCCCGAGCGGATGCTCAAGTTCAACAATACAGAACAGAGGGTATAGCCACGGTTCCTCATGCCCAATGCACATGGTGTGGAGTGCGTGCCTGTCCATGGTGTGGAGTGCGTGCACAAAGAGCATTATGCGGTACTGATAATCTTTGTTATATTTTTTTAACGACGATTATTAATAAAAATACATGTTTTAATTTTGGCTGTTAATATTTTTTCTTTACCTTTGCACCGATACTAGTCATTACGAACCTAAAACAATACTAATCGTTATGGAATTTAATTTTGGCGCTCCAGCAAATAAAAACCAGAATGGGGAAAGGGTGGAAGAATTGAATCCACAAGAAACAATCGTAGAAAATGTATGTGACTCTCCCTCTGAGGAGGTTTCAGATAACGCTCCATCGGAAGTTCCTGGATGCGATGCTCCCGGAAATGATGCACCCTCTGTTGCATCTGAATGTGAGGCTGCAAGCACTGCCGAAGCCGCACCATGCAACGATGCCGAAACTCAATGTGAGCAGCAGCCGTGCCAATGTGCAGAACAGCAGCCTGTAGCAGCATCGGCAGAGATAACTGAACTCAAGGAATTGATTCTTGGCTTGAGCACCAAATTGGCCGACATAGAGACCCGTCTTGTGGCCAAGATAGAGGAAGACAATCAGAAAAACTCCCTTTTCGACAGGATGTATAATGAGTTGGCTCAGCACAAGAAAGGACTCTATGCATCTATAATGAAACCATTCATTAACGAGACCGTATCGCTCACTGGCGACTATGAGAGACTCGTAGATCAGTTGGACAGCATAGACCATGACAAACTGGTTAGATATGTGAAGAATATCCCCAGCGACCTCGAAGACATGCTCGAAAACAATGGCGTTGAGAGGTACAGTGACGATACAGAGAAGTTCAACCCCAAGACCCAGAGGGTTATGAAGACCATCGAGACCGACGATCCCGCCAAAGATAATGTTATAGCCGAACATATCAGAAAAGGCTACAGATGGGACGGGCAGATGCTCAAACCCGAACTGGTGGCAATATATAAATATAAGAAGCCGCAGGCATAATGCACCAACCGCAGGCATAATGCATGCACAGCTCCATGCCAAAAGAATATTGAAGCATAAGAAGCAAGTGAAGAAGCATAATAATATTAACTAACAACAGAAAAAATCTAAAACAATGGGAAAAGTATTTGGAATTGACCTTGGTACAACATATAGTTGTATTGCATACGTAAATGATTTTGGTAAGGCAGAAGTAGTGCCCAACATGGATAGTTCTCCTGTAACCCCCTCAGTAGTAGCATTTGAAGAGAGCGGCAACGCATCTGTAGGTGAGGCTGCCAAGGAGGTATTATCAAGCGATCCAGCCAATGTGTGCTCTAAGATCAAGCGTGAGATGGGTAAGAGAGATTTCACCTATGAGGCTTTCGGTGTTGAATACACCCCTGAGACCATCTCTGCTATCATATTGAAGAAACTGGTTAAAGACGCCAGCGACGTGCTTGGCGAAGAGGTAAAAGATGTGGTGATAACCTGTCCTGCCTATTTCGGTATGGAGGAGCGCAACGCCACAGAAACAGCAGGTAAGTTGGCTGGACTCAATGTGCTTGGCATTCTCAACGAGCCTACAGCTGCTGCCATCTCTTATGGTATGAGCGTAGACACACCACAGACAGTGCTCGTTTACGACCTCGGTGGTGGTACCTTCGATGTGACTATCATCCAGGTGGAAGGTGGCAATATCCGCGTTATAGCCACTGGCGGTAACCATGAGTTGGGTGGTAAGGACTGGGACGACACCCTCCGTTCATACCTCATCAGCCAGTATGGCGAGATTACAGGCGAAGATACTAACGACCTCATCGGCGACCTTGAAGTGATGGGCGACCTCGAGCTTAAGAGCGAGAAGACCAAGAAGATGCTCTCACAGAAAGACAAAGCCACTGTAAAGGTGCAGAGCGAGAAGATAGAAGTTACAAGGGAGAAATTTGAGGAACTTACCAAGTCACTGCTTGAGAGTACCATCGAGATGACCCGCAAGACCATGGGCGATGCAGAGAAGAAGGGAGTGACCAATTACGACAAGATACTGCTTGTGGGCGGTAGTTCTATCATGCCACAGGTGCAGGAGCGACTCAAAGCTGAGTTCCCATCCACACCTATCGAGTTCTGCGACCCCAACCAGAGTGTGGCCAAGGGTGCTGCCATCTATGGTATCAACATTGCAGCCTTTGGTATTGGCGATGGCACCGAAGGTGAGAATGGTGATACACCACAGCCTGTCAACGAGGAAGCAGCCAAAAACCCAATCTTTGTATTTGGTGGCAAGAGCAAACCACAGAAGATCAATGTTGTCAACGTGCTCAGCCGCAGTATCGGCATGATGTTTGTGAATGGTATCAACAACCTTGTAAAGCGCAATACCGAGGTACCATGCGATTTCACCATCCCTGCCCTTACAGAGGTAGACAACCAGACAGCAGTAAACCTTCAAGTGTATGAGAACCTTACCGACGAGGATATCGTGCCCGAGGATATGTGTAAGTTGCTCGTCAGCGATATGCTCGATCTTACAGAGGGACTTCCCGCTGAATCTCCTATCAACATCAAGATTAATATCACCGCTACTGGTCTGCTCAATGTAGACGTTACTGACATGTCGGCAGGAGGTCAGACCCGCCACATGGAGGTGATGCTCCAGAATGCACTCGACGAGCAGCAGTTGAAAGAGGAGGAGAAGAAGATTGCTGGTTTGGTATTGGAGTAATCGGCCTATCATGCTTTCTTACTGTCAAAAAAAGCATAATAAATAAACAAATATAAGGGAAGTGACACAATGCCGTGGGTATTGGCCACTTCCCTTTGCTGTTTATTCAGCTGCGAAGAATAATCAAAATCAATATATTGGGAGAATCTCAGATCAGATGAACAACTTTATTGGTATTGACCTTGGTACAACCTATTCGGCCGTGTCCACAATAGACGAGTATGGCAAGCCAGTGGTGGTGAGGAATAGTTATGGAGAGAAACTAACCCCCTCGGCAGTCTATTTTGGTCCCGATGGTGATGTTAAGATTGGAGCAGATGCCAAAGAAATGATGGAGAGTGGCGAGAGCGTGGCAGTCTTTTTCAAGCGTTTCATGGGCAAGAGCGACTATAGTTTCTATGCCAACGGCAAGGAGTTTACAGCCACCGAACTGTCAGCCATCCTTCTGGGCAAGTTGCGCGAAGATGCCGAGCAGACCTTGGGGTATGATGTCAGCAATGCTGTTATCACCGTGCCCGCCTACTTCAACGACCTTCAACGCAATGAGACCATCAAGGCCGGCAAGGCGGCAGGTCTCAATGTGCTCAGAATTATCAACGAACCCACTGCCGCTGCCATCACCTATGGCGTGTCAAAGCAGGGTTGTCAGCGTGTGCTTGTATATGACCTTGGCGGTGGTACCTTTGATGTCACCATCATGAGCATCAACAATGGAACCATCGACGTGATAGCCACGGGCGGCGACCATGAGTTGGGCGGTAAAGACTTTGATGATATGCTCTTCCAATACGTGCTCTCCCTCTTCAAGGAAGACACGGGCGAAGATCCCTCTGAGGATGCCGAAACCTATAATGACTTGATGTATAAATGCGAGACGCTTAAGAAGCAACTCTCCACCATGGATTCTGCCACCATCACGGTCATGTATAATGGTAGCAGAGGCAAGTATACCGTGACACGTCAGAAATTCGAAGAACTAACCTCTTCGCTCCTCCATACCACCCAGGCCCAGTGTGCCCGCATACTGCAGGAGGCAGGCATGCGATGGAGCGACCTCGACGGCGCATTACTTGTGGGTGGCAGCACCCGCATGCCCATGGTGAGCAATTGGGTGCGTCAGATGACTGGCCGTGAGCCCATTCGCGGTGTCAATGTGGATGAGGCTGTATGCCTGGGAGCCGCTGTTCAGGCAGCCATAGAGATGAGCAATCCTCGCTATGGTTTGCCACCAGTCAAGAGTCCCTTCATTCTTGCCGGCAATGTAAAGATCAAGGATGTGATGAGTCACAGTCTCGGCACCGTGGCCGTGAGTTTAGATGGTGAGCAATATGTAAACTCTATCATCATCCGCAAGAACAAACCCATACCAGTAGAGGGACGTCGAGAACTGGCATTGCGCACCCGTCCCAACGGCAACACTATACAAGATGTATATCTGACTCAATGCGAAACCACCGACATACACGATGCCCTGGTGGTGGGTCATTATCAGTTCAGCGATATCACCCACATGCCATCAGGCAAGGCCAGAATAGAGATATGCTATTCCTATGACGAAAACGGAGTGATCAACGTGGCAGGCAAACAGTTAGACAACAACAAACGTCTGAAGGTAGAAAAAGTGCCGCTCGATGATGACATGTCGTGGTTATATGGTTCTGCTAAACCAAAGGTACCGCCCACGTCGGTGGTAATAGCCGTCGACTATTCGGGCAGTATGTGTGGCGCCCCCATTCAGCAGGCATTCAATGCCGTGAAGACCTTCTTTGGCATGGTGGACCGCAGTGCGTTTCGTCTGGCCATGCTCGCCTTTGCCGACCACAACAAGGAGGTATGCCGATTTGATGACGATCCCGACACCATAAGTCAAAGAATAGCAAAGCCTTGCCGTGTGGGATGCTGCAATGAGGCCAACCCCATAAGCGCCTGCTATGACATACTGAAAAAAGAGAAAGACCGCAAAAAGACAATGATCATCCTCACCGATGGAGTATGGGACAATCCCAAAGAAGCCATAAGGTCGGCAGACAGGGCCAAGGCCGAGGGATACACCATCATAGCCATAGGTTTTGGCTCCGCCGACTGGGAGTTTCTGCGCCGCATATCCAGTTCGGATAGTAATGCCCATTTCATCTCCGTAGACGAGATAGTATCGTCGTTCTCAACCATCGCCCAGGAGATCTCATCCTCTGGAGGAATGGTGCTATAATCCACGGAACATGATGTTTCACCATATATAACAAATCCTACAAAACTACAGATAAATGGAACTGAACATATTCAAGGAAGCAAAGCTCAGTCCGAGCGAAACCGATAAGAAGAAGATCATCGACGGGCTCAACAAGCGCATCAAAAATCTTGTGGGCCAGCGCAACCAGAAGATTATCAGCAAGGAAGAGTGCGATGAGATGCAGTCATACCTTAAGGCACTCATCGATGAGATAGAATCCAATCCTGGCATCATAGCCAAGCATGCCAAGCAATATCTCGACTCGTTTAGAAAAGAGATCATGGATTTTGCGTCTATACTTATAGATGGTGAAACCAAGGAGATCACCCAGGAGGCCTTGGATGCCGTGGTTAAGAAGTTCAAGAGCAAGGGATTTACTGACAAGGACCTGCTTGATATCCTCGGTGTCAAGGTGCGCACCAAGGGCACGGTGGTGGAAGATGACGGCGATGAAGATCAAGACGGTCCCACCCTCGATGCCACGCTGATGAAGAATATCAACACATCGCTCGAGAAACTCAAATACCGCAATGTCTATCACTTCCTTGGACTCAAGGAGAGCGTAGACCAGAAGACCTTTGCCGACACCATCATGGCACGCTTTGACGTGAGTGCCCGCAAGACCACGCATACAGACATGGAAACCGTGGCACACCATCTCTTGCAGAAGATTTTAGAGTTGGCCAAAGACCCCGACGCACGCAAACGCTATGATACCTCGCTGAGCCAGCAGGGATTCAATGATGTGAAAGAGCAGATTGCAGCCCTTGCCGTGGCCAAGTTCGGCTTTGTGGATGGCAAGCGATATAAGGCATTGCTCGAGTCATGTCTGAAGAATGGACTGGGTGAGTCCCGTGCCCGCAAGCTCATCAACAAGGAGCTCAAGCGTGTGGGCATCAGTTTCGACGATGGTTCCGGTTCGGCTTCCACCACGGTGGTATGCCGTTTCTGTGGTACCATCTGCGACAATAAATCCAAGATGTGTAGTGGTTGCGGCATGCCCATAGAGGTTGAATGCCCCAGTTGCGGCAAGCGCTCATCCCATGACGACCTTAGGTGTACGCACTGTGGTTTTGCCATTGGCGACATGCCTCAGGCCATGACCTATCTGTCTTTTGCCGAGACTGCCATACGCCAGCACGACATGGAAACTGCCGAGTCAAACCTAAAGATAGCAGCTGGGTTCTGGCCCAACAATGCGCAGATAAGAAAGCTCAATGATCAGGTGGTGGCAGAGCGCGACAAGCAGAAAGGCAATGTAGACCAGATGCGTAACCTCTGCTCCGCTCATAAGTATTATGCCGCCATGGCCATGGCTTCCACCATAGGCAACGGCAGTGTGGAGACCCAACTCAAGAATGAGGCCAAGGCTGCCATAGCACAGGTGGAGAAACTACTTGAGACAGCCAAGAATTCATCCGACGGAGCAGCACGCCTCGACACCTATCTCAAGATACTCACAGTGTGCGCCGACTGCAAGGAAGCTCAGACACAACTCGACCTGCTCCACTTGCCTGCACCATCAGCTCTTGCCGCCGACCTCAAGGGCGATATTGTGTCGCTCAAATGGCAGAAATGCTCGTCGCCATATATCTCCTATGTGGTGATAAGGAAGGAAAACGGTATGCCATCGAGTCCCACCGACGGACAGCAGTTGGCCGAAACCAACGACGGAACCTATGCCGATAGCAAGACCGAGAGCGGCAAGTCATATTTCTATGCCGTGTTTAGCAAGTGCGGTGACAAACTGTCGAAGACGGGAGCAGTGATGAATGAGCCTGTGGTGAAAGTTGCCGACCTCTCGCCATCGCAGATCAGTGTGACCACCGACGAGACCTCTCTCGAGTTCTCAATCAAGAGCACCGTGAGCACTGCAACCATAGAGATCTCTCGCGATGGCAAGGTGGTGAAAACGCTCACGGGCAGCTCGTTTGTAGACAGTGGCCTCAAGAGTGGTCAGACCTACCAATACCGTTTTGTGGTGGTGGTCAAAGACTCCATAGGTCGTGAGCACCGCTCTGGCGGCCTCACCCTCCAGTTCACCCCCATGCCCAAGGCCAAACCTGTAGACATCACCATCTCCGATGACGACAAGAGCGCCGTGCTCTCATGGTCGTCGGCATCCGTGGGTGTGGTGTCTATCTATTATAGCGATACGCCATTCAAATACAACAAGAATGACAATATCATCATGGACACCTTCAAGGCATCCAAGCTCAATGTGAGCGGCACCACATGCACTGTCAACAAGGATTTCAGTGGCGTGCGCTATTACCTGCCCGTAACCATTGTTGGCAACATGGGCGTGGCTGGTGGCGGTGTGTCATTGCTGTCTATTTCCAAGGTTGGTGGCGTAGAGGTAGTGCGTGATGAGCGCGAAGTGGAAGTGAAATGGAAGTGGGAAGGCAATGATACCGTGCGAGTGTCTTATAACGTGGGCGACGGCAAGGACTACAACAAGGATTTCACCCGTGCCACCTGTGCCTCTGCCACATATAAGTTCTCCCTCCCCCAAAATGCCAAGTCGGTGGAGGTGAAGGTAATGTCGGTAGTCAAATGCAATGGTCAGGTGATGTATGGTGCTGCTGTTGTCAACACCATCTCGCTTCAGGCTTCCAAAGTAATGTTTGAGAGCATCACCAATGTCAAGCGCCTCTTTATGTTTTCTTCCAACACATACGAGATCAGTCTGTCTACAGACAGTGTACTGCCCTGCGATCTTCATGTGCTCGTGTCGGAGGGATGCCCTCCCATCGACCTCGTGCATTACCGTCCGGCCCATGTAGTGTCAAAGAGTATGCTCAAGGTGGGCACCACCTATTCAGACACCTTTGAGTATGTGCCGCGCCAAAAGGGCAAGAAACTCTATTTCAGGGTGATAGCTGCCGATAGAAACAAGGCCAAGCAGGTGACCATAGTGCCAGAGTTGAGGAATATATAAACTAATAACCATAGGTGGGCATAATCAAATCCCACCTTATAAAAAATATTACAATTATGGGAAAAGTGATATGCCCCTATTGCTTCGAACAGTTCGACAGCAAGGATGTGATGTTTCGTTGCGGCAATGTTGGCCGCTGTAAGCAAGAAGAAGATAGTGTGCTCAGCAAATACTGGGCTACCAAGCAGATAGTGGGAGCCACCATAGAATCCAGTGGCGGTTTGTTTGGCCTCAAGCTCAGCACCCCCGATTCTGCCAAGTGTCCCAAATGCGGAGAGAAATCATACCAGATGATCTGCCCTCACTGCCATAACCGTGTGCCCCGCGAGATGGTCAAAAAAAAGGGATTTATTATCTCCATCATAGGTGCCCGAAGCAGCGGCAAGACCGTATATATCACCACCCTCATCAATGAGTTGCAGCGCCATGGCCGCCTGAAGCTCGATGGTCTGGGTATCCAGGCAGACAATGTGGCCGAAGACCCAGCCAACAACACACAGAACCGTTATGAGCGCGACTTCTTCAATGTGCTCTATCGCAATAAGAAATGCCCTGCGCAGACCGATATCAACGCTCCAGAGAGCAAGATACCGCTCATTTATGAGATCACCAAGGAGAAGGGCGACAATATCTATCTGGTCTTCTATGATACTGCGGGTGAGAATTTTGCCAATATAAACAATATCAAGGGCAATGTCAAGTTCTTGCAGGAGTCTGATGCCACCATCTT
>JALFPC010000094.1 GCA_022782305.1 Prevotella sp.
CCTCAAGTCGCATCGTGGGGTAAGGGGATGGTGGCTACATATTGATGTTGTGCTGTTGCTTTTTACTGAAAGCTGCTACTAACGACTCATAAATCTACCCTTAATCGTGTATTGGATGAGAGTTGCGGATTTTAGGTATTATTTTCATCATTGCCAGTATTTTCCCTTATATAATAATGTACGCGCGGACCTGCGTGTGGAAAAGAGACCCCAGTGAATATTTGAACATTTGAACATTTCTCTCTTTGCTTTTGTCAACAGTTGTTTTTGCATCACAAGAATAACTGTTTTTGCATCACAAGAATAACTATTCTTGCATCACAATAATAACTATTCTTACATCACAAGAATAACTATTCTTGCATCATAAGAATAACTATTCTTGCATCATAAGAATAACTGTTTGGTTGTCTATGTTCACTCAGTCTCTGCGACCAAACAATGGTAGCACTGCCAACAATAGCATTGCAACAAGAAAGCCGTTGTGATTGTTCCAACCAACGTAATGGCCCACCAACAGAAGAATCAACGACAATGCTGATATTAGCAAGCCGTATTTATATAATAGGAGGCGCAACGAATAAATCATCCTTTTAATACTCATAATTGCGAAATATAATCATTTATTGTGCAAAAGTACAAATAATATTTGGCAGAAAGAAAAAAAATTACTACCTTTGCACCGCATTTTGCAAAATTAACAAATTAATTAATTAAAGTAGTATGAATCAATACGAAACCGTTTTCATTTTAACTCCCGTTTTGTCTGATGAACAGATGAAGGAAGCGGTCGCAAAATTCAAGAAGGTTCTCACCGACAATGGTGCTGAGATCCTGAATGAGGAGACCTGGGGATTGAAGAAGATGGCTTACGCTATTCAGAAGAAGTCTACAGGTTTTTATTGTCTGTTGGAATTCAAGGCTGAGCCATCCATCGTGAAGAAACTCGAAATTAGTTATCGTCGCGATGAGAAAGTAATCCGTTTTATCACAGTTAAGCTCGAGAAGTATGCTGCACAGTATGCTGAGAAGAGAAGAAACAAGTACGCTAAAAAAGAGGAGGCTTAAATCATGGCACAGGAATCAGAAATCAGGTATTTGACTCCACCATCAGTGGACAACAAGAAAAAGAAGTATTGCCGTTTCAAGAAGAGCGGTATCAAGTACATCGACTACAAGGATCCAGAGTTCCTCAAGAAGTTCCTCAACGAGCAGGGTAAGATTCTGCCACGTCGCATCACTGGAACCTCTTTGAAGTATCAGCGTCGTGTGGCACAAGCAATCAAGCGTGCCCGCCAGATTGCCCTCTTGCCATATGTAACTGACTTGATGAAATAATCTAACAAGGAGGACAAAGAATGGAAATTATACTTAAAGAAGATATCATCGGTCTTGGATTCAAGAACGATATCGTGAATGTTAAGGCTGGTTACGGCCGCAACTATCTCATCCCTACAGGTAAGGGTGTTATCGCTTCTCCTTCTGCCAAGAAGGTGTTGGCTGAGAACCTCCGCCAGCAGGCTCGCAAGCTCGAAGCCGAGAAGCAGGCTGCCGAGAAGAGAGCAGAGGCTATCAAAGATGTTGCTCTCGTTATCAGCGCAAAGGTGAGCGCCACTGGCGTTACCTACGGTTCTGTTAATGCAGCCCAGGTGGCTGAGGCTCTCCAGAAGCTCGGTCATGACATCAGCCGCAAGATTATCGTTATGCGTGACATCAAAGCTGTGGGCGATTATGTAGCTACTGTCTACTTCCACAAGGAGGTTGTAGTAGAGGTGCCTGTAAAGGTGGTAGCAGAGAATGCTCCTGTGGCTGAAAAGTCTACTGAAGAGGCTCCCGCTGCCGAAGTAGTTGAGGCTCCCGTAGCTGAGACTGAGGCTCCCGCTGAGGAGACTGAGGCTCCCGCCGCAGAATAATAGACAGGAAGTAACTTCGAAAGAAAATCTATTTTGTCGCTATGACAAAAATGAGGGTGTACCGATATTTGGTACACCCTCTATTTTTACTTACTCTTTAGAGTATTATTACTCTTCTGCAGTTTATTACTCACCCTCTGGAGTAATGAGTTTATATCCCTTGCCGTGGATATTGATAATCTCTATCTGATCGTCATCCTTAAGATGTTTGCGCAGTTTGGTGATATACACATCCATAGAGCGAGCATTGAAATAATTGTCGTCTATCCAGATGGTTTTAAGTGCGAAATCACGCTGCAGGATCTCATTGGCATGGCTACATAGAAGAGCGAGCAACTCGTTTTCCTTTGTGGTGAGTTTAGTCTGCTTGTCTCCGATGGTGAGCAACTGCTTCTGGGTATCGAAGGTGAAGCGACCAATCTTATAGAGTGTGCTCTCCTTGGTCTTCTTACCTCTAACACGACGAAGGATAGCCTCTATACGGAACACGAGTTCTTCCATTGAGAATGGCTTGGTGATATAATCATCTGCACCAATCTTGAAACCCTCCAGGATATCCTCTTTGAGTGTCTTGGCAGTGAGGAAGATGATAGGCATCTCCGGACTACCAGCTCTGATTTCCTGTGCAAGGGTGAAACCATCTTTCTTTGGCATCATCACATCCAGCACACAAATATCAAATTTTCCTTTGAGGAATGCACGGTAGCCCTCTTCGCCATCGGCACAGAGTTCTGCCTCATAGTTCTTTGCATCAAGATACTCACGAAGGAGCATACCCAGATTCTCGTCGTCTTCACAAAGAAGGATCTTCAATTTATTATCTTCCATAGTTTATTGGTTTTGTGGGCGTCAATGCAGACACTCTCTTATGAGCATTTACATATGAACCCGGGTTAAACATAATTTTTCAGTCTTTTATCTCTGGTAGAGAGACGGTGAAGATAGTACCTTTGCCGTATTCGCTCTCTACATGTATTTCTCCTTTATGCAAGTCAATGATAGTTTTTACGTATGCCAGTCCGAGTCCAAAGCCCTTGGCATCGTGACGGTTGCCCGTATGTACGCGATAGAACTTATCAAAGATCTTTCTCAGGTTGTCTTTCTTGATACCCATACCTGTGTCGCGTATTGAGAGTAAGAGTTTGCCGTTTTCATTCCATGTGCGCAGATAAATATCCAGAGGTTTGTCTTGCTGGCGATATTTTACAGCATTATCAAGCAGATTGAAGATTGCATTCTGGAAATGAGTTTCATCCACGTAAATAGATGAGTCTACGGCTTCAATCTGAGTATAGATTTTTCCTCCCGTATGCTCCACTCGGAGTGTGAAAGAATTTGCTATAGACTCCACCATCTCATTGAGATCTAACTGTTTTTTCTTGAATACCACCTTGTTGCGGTCAAACATCGACATCTGTAGAACTTTCTCCACCAGAAATCTCAGACGTTTTGATTCGTCATTAATTACTCCACCGAGATGAGCCATCATTTTCTCGCTCTTGACAACACTCGAGTCATTAAGCATTTGTGCAGCCAATGATATGCTGGCTATTGGTGTTTTGAGTTCGTGTGTCATATTATTGATGAAATCATTCTTGATTTCTGTATATCGTTTTTGCCTGAATATCACAACGATTGTAAATATGAATGTAACCAGAAGCACAAGTGTGAAAACCACCGATGGTATCATAAATCGTATGCTCGAGAAAATATACCCCGAGATATCAGGGAAATGAATGCGTACTACACCCATCTTCGACGATGGGTCATTACGGAAAAGCATCTGCGAGTATGTATATGACTGTCCTTCATCTGTATAATCAGGGCATCTGTATACCTCTCTTCCATCAGCAGTAGATACGGTGAAATGATATGGAATTGAGATACCATTATTAAGCAGTTCTGCTCTAATGTCCTGGTCGAGGAGTTTAAAATTAATGCGCTCCTTAAGTGGTTTTTCGCTTGCAGTATAGAGTATACTATATACAACCTCATCTAGCAGTGCCTTCTGATACACATACCTATTGCGCACAATCTCCTGAAGCGACTTTGAGGCCTCATTGATACTGTTCTTGTCATTACGCAATATCATAGCCTTGGGCACTGATGAGGGTTTTGTTGTTATGGTCTTGAGTTGAAACGATGAATAGATGGTACCATCCTTGCCAGCCACCGCATATTGGTGAGTATGTTGCACGGGGCCATTGAGGGTGCCATCGGCAAGCATTATGGAGTCTTTCTGATAAGCTCTACGTTCTGTCTCATTGACATCACGTTGAAGGTATCTGAGAGTCTCGTTGAGTTCGAGATTTCTCGATGCCTGATAGAGACTGCGGTTGACAGACTCGTCAAACTGCTCTTTCTTCATCTTTGCCATCTCTTCGATATAGGATATCTGAAGATAGAGCAAACCGAGAAAGGATAGTCCCATGACTATTGCTATTGTCCAAATCGTTGACTTCTTCATGACCGCAAAGATAGCACATTATTTGATATGTTAAAAGCATTTTGTTAATCGATAATAATGTATTTAACAAAATTAACCATATCTGATAATTGTAATTGCATATATTTAACCTGGCATATATGGTCGTTGTATATCTAAACCATGATCAATAGTTGATGATCTATAAGTGTATGGGAGGGTATGTGGCAAAAGAAATAAAAAAGGACCCTATGCATATCGCACAGGGCCCTAATACATTTAAAACAAAAGTTTCAAATTATCGATTAGTTGACGTTCGTGTAATCAAAATTTGTTGTTAATATACATATTAGAAGAACAAGTAGCGCTTATCCTTAACTCCAGCATTCATGTACAGTTCATTCATAAAACGTCCTGCAGCCTGAAGGGCCTGCTGATTAAGTTTCTGTGTATACACCTTCTCGTCATACTTGGCTCCCTGACGGGCCTGACTCTTGATAACCTTGAGCATATAAGCGCCTCCATTGCCCTTAACAACATGTGAACACATCTGGCCAGCCTTGGTGGCTGCCACTGCACCGCTCAATGCAGGTTCGCTGGCACCAGTAGCCTGTACGAAGACAGGTGCAGCGAAGGTAACCTGAGATACTGTCAACTCCTGTGCGCCCTTGGCCTTTGCATCAGCAATGCTCTTGGCTCCAGCAAGTTTAGACTTAAGCAATTCAAACTTCTTATCCTTGATCACTTCAGCCTTTAACATATCCTTGACATCCTCAAGTTTACGGTATCCTTCCTTGTGGATATTTGTAACTGCCACTACAAGCAGGTGGTCGTTGTTGCCACATTCATAGAGTGGAGAAATCTGACCCTTCTCTGCATCAAACACCCACTTCATAGCATCACGTGTGGCACGAACTCCAGCCACATAATGCTCGGCACTGCTCATGTCTGCACGCTCAAGAACTTTGAAACCATATTTGGCAGCATTTTTCTCAAGTCCATCGATAGTCTGGTTCTCTGATACGAACTGGCTGAACTTATTATAAGCAGCAGAATAAGTAGTCTTTGAGAAATCGATAGAATGCTTAACGATAGCAACCACATACTTATCTTTCATAGCCTTGCGATCTGTGACCACCAGAATGATATTACCCTGAGAAACAGACAGGTTTTTGACCTCACCCACTGCAGAAGTGTTGAAAGCCTCAATGAGAGCTTTAGTATCAGCATCTATGCTGGGAGAATTCTCATACATAGAAGAAGTGATCCAACGCTTGGTGGCATCCTGACCATATTTTTTGGCAAGTGCCTCAATATCAGCACCACCCTTGATAGCGTTATAGATACTGTCAGCACGCTTTGCAGTTTCATCTGCAGTAGCACCAGCCACAAAGAGCTGTCGGCACTCTACAGAATCAGGGAGAGAAGCCTTTGAGATTAGTTTCACTACATTGAGAGTATTATCTGATGCAGTTTCAAATGGTTTGGTTGTTTCTCCTACAGACATAGAGTCTATACGATTCTTGATGTCATAAGGTAGGGCATTCTTGGTAACGGCGATGCCAGTATATGCAATCTGCGACTGAGCCTTGCGAACCACCTCTGCAGGAGCATCCCCCTTCTCGAGGGCAGCCTGAGCATCAGTCATAGTCTTAAGAAGTTCCTTGCGGTCTGCATCAGAAGCCACTACTTGGAAATCAACATACTTAATATCTCTGGTTTCTGCAAACTGACGGAACATCTCTTTTTTCTCTTCATATTTGGCTTTGAGGTCAGCATCTGACACTTTCACATCGGTATCCTTAACACCAGAATATGGAAGAGCAGCCAATTGGATGTCGCTCTCATTGTTTTCTGCTTCAAAAGCCATTTTGGCAGAAATGGAGTTAGTGATAAGGCTGTGTGCGATAAGAGACTGGTATTTCATTGCGAGAATCTGCTGGCGCATTGTTTTCTCTATGTACTTCCAGTATTTGTAGATAGTGTTGTACTGCTCAGCCACCTGTGGGTTCTGTGTACCAATATTTTTGTAGTCAGCCAAGAACTTGGTGAGCATGGATGCGTCAAAGCGTCCAGTCTGCTGGTTTACGAAAGGAGTCTGCATAAGCATTGGATTGCTACCCTCCTTGATTACGTTCTGTAGTTCAGCATCGGTAACTGTGAGTCCGAGTTTTTCAGCCTCATCAGCCACAAGCGCATTCTGAACATAAGTGTTCCAAACCTGATCTTTGAGTTGGTTGAGTTCCTCATCGGTAAAGTTGTCTCTACCTTGTGTCATTTTGATGACTTCCTGATACTCGTCAACGAGTTCCTGGAATTCCTGAACAGAGATCTTTTGTCCCAACACTTCGCCTACCTGCTGACGCTTCTCATTGCTTGTGGCTTCACAAGAGCGGAAGGCTTCTTCAGCGATAAACGCAAAGAGGCCAAGACCGATAATGATAATCAAGGTCACACCTCTTTTTCTGATTTTTCCTAATATTGCCATTTGTTTTGTATTATTTATTATTTTTGTTTATTCAGTTGAGCACGCAAAATTACACATTTTATATGAAAAAACGTCATGTTTCTGCAAAAAAAATGTTTATTTGCTCACTTTTAGTTTAACCAATTCAATTTTTGTACGTGTACTCTTGATTATTTGGAACTCATAACGTCCAATTGTTACCTTTTCGTTGAGTTTTGGTATGCTCTGATATTCATGCAAAATCAAACCTCCCACGGTGATGTATTCATCACTCTCGGGCAGTTCCAACATCAACAAGTCATTGGCTTTTTCAATCTCAAGGCGAGCAGAGAGGAGATATTCATCTGTGCCTATCTGCTTGGCCACATACTGGTTGGTATCATGCTCGTCTTCTATCTCGCCGAAAATCTCTTCCACCATATCTTCAAGACAAACTATTCCACTCGTGCCTCCAAATTCATCCACGACTACTCCAATGGATTTCTTTTGCTGTAGGAAATTATGCATAAGTTTGCTGGCAGACATAGTCTCTGGCACATAAGGCAACTGCCTCACACTTTCTTTCCATTTTTCGGGATTGCGGAAAAGATCGGAACTATGAATGTATCCCACCACGTGGTCTATATCATCCTTGTAAACAATAATTTTAGAGAAGCCGCTCTCGATAAATCGGTTGAGGAGTTCTTCTACCGTGCAACTTTCTATGTCAACAGCCTCCACCTCTGTGCGTGGCACCATACAGTCTCTCACCTTAGTATCTGCAAAATCGAGTGCATTTTGGAATATCTTCACCTCGTCTTCAATATCCTCATCATCCTTGGCATTATCTATGCTCGTCTGCACAAGATAATCGAGGTCTACCTTTGTAAATCCCTTGTCGTTATTATTATTTTCAATGTCTATACGGAAAATCAGCAGCAAAATCTTTGAAAGGAACGTGGAGAAACGAGAAATAGGATAAAGCACTATATAACATGCCATCACAGGCAGTGCAAAAAAGGAAAGGAGTGCATTAGCATTGCTTTTGAATATGTATTTTGGCAGAAACTCCCCCGTAAAGAGCACCACCACGGTGCTTAGGATGGTATCGGCAGCCACACGCTCACCATCTGTGAGTGATCCGAACAGCAGTTTGTCGAAAATGGTAGCAAAGAGGATACCATATACAACCAGAGCTATATTGTTTCCCACGAGCATGGTGCTCACAAAATTATTGGGGTGCTTATAGAAATATCCTATCACCCTTTGTGACAGTGCATTTCTGCTGGGGTCAATCTCGGCCAACAACCTATTGCTCGATACGAATGCTATCTCCATACCTGAAAAGAATGCAGACAACAGCAACGTAACTATAAGTCCTATTATCTCTAAAGTCATCTCGAAATTATTGGGTTCATATTTTCATTATGCAGTTTCTGTAAGCGTGCATCTACTGGTTAAACTGCTTTTGTGAAGCATGTCTCTTGACAGGTTCACGCTTAGACGGTTTCAATGTATCGGTGGGCACGGCGGTTGCACCTGAAGCATTGTTAGTTTGTGTCTGCTGAGTTGGCTGAGTTTGCTGGGTTTTATTGTCTCCATCTAAATCAGACTTGACAAAGGAGCCCTTGGAATTACTCACGGTGTAATGGCGCATGTGTTCATCACTAAGGAAATAAGTACCTTCGAGGGTTCTGTCTGGGGTAATAACCTTTGATGGTTTGTGACTATATATCTCATGCTTGTATCCGTCCCAGAATAGTTCATCACTGTAGAAACGCATACCATTTACATTTCTTACTCGCACTCTACCACGCAGTTCCCATAGTTTTTTTGTGTCGTAATACCATGCAGTGTCGGCCTGAATATATGCCTCGACTTGGAATTTCTCATCAAACTGTTCCAAGAAAATACCTTTTTCGAATGTCCACCTCGAAGGATTCTTGACGGTGTTGACATCCCACCTTTCGGTTACAATACGGTATTTAATTACTCCAGAATCAGAGATGAGCGTATTTACGCCATAACTGGTCATCATCGACACCGAATCTCGCTCATAGATAGCTGGTGCCACATGCTCCTTGGGATTGGAACATCCCAGCAATGCCAAAAACGATACAAGGATGAGGCCAAGCCCCATCCTCAAATTACTTTTCTTTTGGTTTATATATCCGTTCTTTATACTCATGATATTACTCAACCTTCCAACTCATAAACCATCTTTCATTAAAGGTAATACCGATATTTATACGGAAGGTGTTTTCAGTTATCAGGTCTTTAGCTGACGAACGTACCCATTGACCAGAGATATTTAGTATGGAACGATTACTCCAACTATTGCTGATGGGTATACCGAAACCAGCACTCACGCTGTATTCCTTGGGACCATCCACACCATTAACCTTGAAATAAGGAGTGGAATATGAGGCACCCACACGGTAACTAATACGTTTCAACAGGTTGCGGCTCATCAAATCAGGCGTCCACTGCCCACCGATGGTTACCTTATGCCTATCCATAAGCAGTCCGCTTTTGGCTATATAATCATCATCTGAAGTAGAAATAGGATAATCAATATTTGACCATTTCATAAACTGATAGTCAGCTCCAATGAGTAAACGAGTACCTTTTTTGTATGTAGCACCCACAGTGAAGGTATGTGGTATGGCAAGTGCATCCTTTACAGTGACAGTGTCAGAAGATGACACACTGGTCTGAGGGTCTGTCTTACTGAACACCATCTGCGGGTCGGCCCCCAACTTATGCCCGAAAGAATATGTTGCGCCTAATGTTAGGATATTGTCGCCACCGAGTGATTGCTCCCACTGCATACCGAAATCAAGTTTATAACTGCGTATGTTTGCAGAATATGTTTTGGTCATGGTGTTTACATAAGCATCAGAACTGGCCATAGACAGCGTACGCGTATAGTCACCCCAGAGGTAGCCGAAGTTGGCACCCACCGACAGAGGTTTAAATAATCTGTATCCCAAGCCCAGGAATGCCACATGAATGCCTCCCTCGCCTGAGAATGTGCTGGTAAGAGTTTCAGATGTATTCTCTACTGGACGTTTGGATGAATAATTATATCCGATATTTGAATATGGTAGAATACCAAATGTACACCCCAGATTCTTTAACATACGAAAAGAGCCTACGGCATATTCAAAATCGGCATTGTTGGCATTAACTTTCCTGTTACCCTCCTTGAAATTGGTAATCTGTCCCGACAGGCCCACATCAAAGAGCATGGTCATAGAGTCTACGATAGAATATGACGCAGGATTCAATACATTGACATTATTGGATGAGCGGATACCCTGAGACAAACCTCCCATACCGCGGTTTATGCCAAGCCCCTGGTCTGCAAGCTCTCCCAAAGCATACTGGCTATAAGGGGAATTGGTGCCGCTTTGAGCTGACATATTAATTGAGCAAAAGCCCAAAAGCAGTGCGGTGATAACTATTTTATTCATTTCTGTGATAATTCTTTATTGTATGTTAGAATTCTATTGAGACCCTCCGGTACAATGAAATCGTCTGCAAAGATGCACTTTTTTTCTGAGATGTGCAAATCAAGACGCACTCCACCCGTTAAATAAACCAAAAGAGAAGGATATTTTTCTGAAAATTCTTCTATATACCCCCGCAACTCATATTCTAC
The DNA here is from genome assembly GCA_022782305.1 of Prevotella sp. GTDB lineage: Bacteria > Bacteroidota > Bacteroidia > Bacteroidales > Bacteroidaceae > Prevotella. The sequence continues at coordinate 10,449 of JALFPC010000094.1, forward strand.
ACCACGCAAAACACCACTGCGTATGGCTGTAGTAGTGTCATATCCCAACGATGGAGTATCGCCCCGTCGACTCACTAAAGGCAACTTGCCTGTATGCTCATGAAGGGCAGAAAGACGAATGCGAGGCCCAGGAGAGATATTACCACCGAGATACTCACCTCTGGAAGTCACAAAATCATACGTAATACACGTGCCGATATCAACAACCAGCACATCATGTCCTTGACTACGCATATATGCTCCTACTGCAGCAGCCAAACGGTCGCTACCGAGAGTAAACGGTGTCTTATATTTATTTATAATAGGTATGGGTGTCACTCCTGACTCCAGATAAATAACTTCAAACGGAAGGCCGTCTATGGTGTTACGTGTGTCGTCATCAATATCAATAACAGACGAACAGATGCCAGCATCAAAAGAATAACTCATGGCAAACTCATGAAGCAGGGCATATTCGCCATGCTCTATGCGACGCGCTTCCACTATCGTCTGATTGTCGAAAGCGACCAGTTTGGTACATGTATTTCCTATGTCAATAGTGAGGTTCATACCATTTCTTTGCTATCAAGGTGCAAAATTATTGAAAAAAAACGAGATAATGACATAGAAAGTAAAAAAAAGGAATTATTTTTGCACTGTGAAACGAATAAAAGGTATTTTGAAGCATTATTTTGCCTTGGCAGCAGTATTTGTTGCCATGCATGTGGGTCATGTCTATGCGCAAGCCCCCCACTACTCCACCGACTCCCTTGTGGTCAGTCTACTCACCTGCTCGCCACATGATGAGATTTATAGTCTCTATGGTCATACGGCCATCAGGGTAAACAACATGTATACGGGTCAAGACTGGGTGTTCAACTATGGTGTGTTTAGTTTTAGCAAACCATTCTTTGCACTGAGATTTGCTGTAGGACTTACCGACTATGAGCTTGGTGTTATTCCATTTGAGATCTTCAAGAGGGAGTATAAACGGTTTGGTTCGCAGGTAACAGAACAAGTTATCAACCTCTCAATGGAAGAGAAGTTGCAACTGATGATGGCCCTCGACGACAACTATCGCCCCGCCAACAGGGTTTACCGGTATAATTTCTTTTATACCAATTGTACGACACGCGCCAGGGATATCATAGAAAGAAACATATCTGGCAAGGTGATATATTCTGATGACAGCAAGAAAGAAATGACCCTGAGGGAGATGGTAGGTCAATGCACGGCTGGCCATCCATGGGCCACCTTCGGCAATGACCTTTGTCTGGGTTTCCTGGCCGACAGGAAGACATCATCCAGGCAACAGCAATTTTTGCCGCTCAATCTCATGGCTGACTTTAGCCGTGCACAGATATATGAAGCAGGCCAATATCGTCCGTTGGTTGCACAACAAAATATTGCGGTAATGCCTGGGGTTCAGTTCACCACAGAGGCCTTCCCACTCAGACCAATGCATTGCTTTGCCATACTGGCATCGCTCATCGTGGTACTAACCGCAATAGGCACATATAAAAGCCGACTCTTTATGGTAATAGATATCATATTGTTTGGACTGGCTGGATTTGCAGGCATCTTCATGACTGCACTATTCTTCTCCTTACACCCCACCACCAGCAGCAACCTCCAGTTCTTGCTTCTCAACCCGCTACATATCGCCACTATGGTGATGGCAATAAGGAAAAAGGCAGGCATAAAGACATGGTGGACAGTGACCATATCCATCGTTCTCTTCTTTCTCGGCGCAGCAATACAGAATTATGCAGAGGGAATCACGCTGCTCGCCATTGCCATGCTTCTAAGAAGTACCGTCAACCTCAGATTTGCATACAACAAAAAAATAGCAAACATACATAAACGAAACGACGATGATTGACCACAAACATATATCCCTGTCGGTGATACTGACTATGGCAGCCTTTGAGATGGCTGCTGGACAGGAGTTAGCACAAGCCCCACGACTCGTGGTAAGCATATCCATAGACCAGTTGCGCAGCGACTATCTGGAGGCCTTTGCCCCACTCTATGGCGAAGGCGGATTCAAGCGACTGCTCGACAATGGACTCGTATACCCCAATGCCTCCTACCCTTTCACCCCCGTTGACAGAGCATCGGCAGTGGCATCCGTGTCTACAGGCACCACACCCTATTACAACGGCATAGTGGGAGGCAGATGGCTCAACAAGGAAACGCTCAGACCTGTGACGTGCGACTCTCCAGGTAGCCTCTCGGTATCTACTATAGGAGACGAACTAAAAGTGGCAACTGGTGGTAAATCAGTGGTTTATGCCATTTCTCCCTTCTGTGATGCTGCCATCATGTCTGCAGGACATGCTGCCAATGGAGCGGCATGGATAGACGACCGCACGGGCAAATGGACATCATCATCCTTCTATTCCCCTTATGCAGGATGGCTCAACGCTTACAGTTCACTAACAGGAGTTATTTCGGCTAAGGAATGGACGCCTATCAGCGACCTTGTTGGCAACTTCAGTTATTTCCTCAGCGGCGGCCTTAGCAAACCATTTAAGCATAAGTTCAACACCGAAAGGAAATTCATACAATACAAAACATGCGGTTTGGTAAACAGCGACGTGACATCTCTCGCCATACAATGCATGACAAGCACCTCTATGGGGCAAGATGCCGTTACCGACCTGCTCTCTATTACCTATTATGCAGGCAATTACGACCATAAACCGCTCAACGAATGCCAGATGGAGCTGCAGGACACCTATGTGCGCCTCGACGAAGACATAGCACGCCTGCTCAACGATATAGACCAACGCATTGGACTGTCAAAGGTGATGGTTATGGTGACGGGCACAGGTTATACCGACGAAGACAATGCCGACTATGAGAAATTCAAGATACCATCGGGCACCTTCTATCTCAACCGCACCGCCAACCTGCTCAACATGTATCTCGGAGCCCTTTGGGGACAAGGACAGTATATAGAGACCTGCTTTGGTAGGGAAGTATTTATCAACCATAAACTCATAGAATCCAAGCAGATAAGTTTAGCAGAAGCCACTAAACGCTCGCAAGAGTTTTTGCTACAAATGTCAGGAGTTAGAAACGTGTACACCTCACAGCAACTCTTGTCTGAGCATAATCCTCAACTCGCCAAGGTGCGCAATGGTTTTTTTGCCGAACGCTGCGGCGACATCATCATTGAGGTAGCTCCAGGATGGAAGATAATAAATGAAAACACCCAAGAGAGCACACACTCAAGGGCTTCATACATACAGTTCCCTATCATCTTCCTGGGTGCCGCCACAAAAGCCCATAAGGTCGAAACACCCGTAACAACCGATAGAATTGCACCCACAATAGCTAAGGCTATACGCATAAGAGCACCTAATGCATGCATGTCAGAACCCCTGTTCTGAGCACAAAAGGTAAAATAATTGCCTCTTTATGCCTAATTACGGAAAAATATCCGTACCTTTGTGGTCAATTTGCCGAACACCGCATTTTATAATGTGAAAACGGCTATATATTATTCACGAAAAAAAATAAAACATAATATGAATTTCAACAAGTTTTTGAAGTCACTATTCGGTGACAAATCATCAAGGGACATGAAGCTCATTCAACCTCTCGTAGAGCAGGTGAAAGCCAAAACGCCCGAAATTGAGAAGTTAAGCAATGATGAGTTGCGCGAGCGCTCCAAGCAAATCAGAGAGTATGTGCAAGGCACTGCCAATGATCAGAAAGCCAAGATACAGCAACTCAAAGATACTATCGAAAACACTCCACTCGATGAGCGTGTAGGTATCTTCAGCCAAATAGACAAATTGGAAAAAGAGGTGCTCGACATATATGAGAAAGCACTCAATGAGGTGATGGCAGAGGTGTTTGCAATAGTAAAGGAAACAGCCAAACGCTTTGCCAACAACGAAGACACCGTGGTCACAGCCACCGATTTCGACCGTGAGTTGGCTTCCAACCCCAAGAATGACTTCATCACCATAGATGGCGACAAAGCTCTCTATCACAACCATTGGACTGCCGGCGGCAACGACCTCAAATGGGAGATGGTACATTACGACGTACAACTCTTCGGTGGCGTAGTGCTCCATCAGGGAAAGATTGCCGAGATGGCTACTGGTGAGGGTAAGACCCTCGTGGCCACACTGCCTGTATTCCTCAATGCCCTTACTGGCAATGGTGTGCATGTGGTAACCGTCAACGACTATTTGGCTAAGCGTGACTCTGAATGGATGGGACCACTCTATATGTTCCACGGACTCTCTGTAGACTGCATAGACAAGCACCAACCCAACTCCGAAGCACGCAGAAATGCCTATCAGGCAGACATCACTTTCGGTACCAACAATGAGTTCGGCTTCGACTATCTGCGAGACAATATGGCCATCCAGCCTGCCGACCTCGTGCAGAGAGCCCATAACTATGCTATCGTGGATGAGGTAGACTCTGTGCTCATCGACGATGCACGTACGCCTCTCATCATCTCAGGTCCAGTGCCAAAGGGCGACGACCAGATGTTTGAGGAATACCAACCTCTCGTAGAGCGACTTGTTGAAGCACAGCGAAAACTGGCCACAAAATATCTTGCAGATGCCAAACAGATGATAGCAGAAGGACGAGAGAAAAACGACCAGAAACTTCTGGCTGATGGTTTCCTCTCACTTTATAGGTCTCATAAAGCATTGCCCAAAAACAAGCCTCTCATCAAATACCTCTCAGAAGAAGGTATCAAGGCAGGCATGCTCAAGACAGAAGAGATCTATATGGAAAACAACAACAGGCGAATGCCCGAGGCAGTAGAACCACTGTATTTTGTAGTGGAAGAGAAACTCAACTCCTGCGATCTCACAGATAAAGGTACCGAATGGCTTGCAAATCAGGTAAACGACAAGGAACTCTTCGTATTGCCAGACATAGCATCACAACTCTCACAACTCGAAAGCGAAACAGGGCTCACCGATGAAGAGAGACTCGACAAAAAAGATTCTCTGCTCAACCACTATGCTGTGCAGAGCGAACGTGTACACACTCTGCAGCAACTGCTCAAGGCCTATACCATGTTCAACCGAGATGACGAATATGTGGTCATCGATGGAGAGGTAAAAATTGTGGATGAGCAGACTGGACGTATCATGGAAGGAAGAAGATGGAGCGATGGTCTCCACCAAGCCGTCGAGGCAAAAGAGCATGTAAAAGTGGAAGCTGCCACACAGACCTTTGCCACCATCACTCTGCAAAACTATTTCCGCATGTACCATAAACTTGCAGGTATGACCGGTACGGCATCCACAGAGTCGGGAGAATTTTGGGATATCTACAAACTGGATGTGGTGGAGATACCTACCAACAGACCAGTGCTCCGCAATGATATGGATGACCGCGTATACAAGACAGCACGCGAGAAATATAATGCGGTGATAGACGAAATAATCAAGATGCGCACATCTGGACGCCCATGTCTTGTGGGTACAACCTCGGTAGAGATCTCTGAACTCATCTCCAAGATGCTCGGCATGCGCAAAATTCCTCACCAGGTGCTCAATGCCAAACTTCATCAGAAAGAGGCAGACATCGTGGCTCTGGCTGGACAAAGCAGCATGGGCAAGGTATGGGTAGCTGCCGACCGCGCCTTCACAGACCTGCAAAGCGCCAATGCTTATGCAGCCAAGTATAATGAGGAACTAAACACCAAATCCAAGAAGAGCAAAGACAACCTGCTTCCTGCAGTAGTACGCGAGGAGGAACGCCTGCTGGGCGCCGTAACCATTGCCACCAACATGGCAGGACGTGGTACTGACATCAAATTGTCTGCTGACGTGAAAGCAGCAGGTGGACTCGCCATCATTGGTACCGAGCGCCATGAGAGCAGACGTGTAGACAGACAGTTGCGCGGACGTGCTGGACGACAGGGCGACCCCGGTTCGTCTGTTTTCTATGTCTCACTCGAAGATAAACTCATGCGCCTCTTCGCCAGCGAGCGTATTGCCGCATTCATGGACAGACTCGGCTTCAAAGAGGGTGATTTGCTCGAGGCCCCAATGCTGACCAAAAACATCGAACGCGCACAGCGAAAAGTAGAAGAAAACAACTTCGGTATCCGCAAACGCCTGCTTGAATACGATGACGTGATGAACAAACAGCGTACTGTGATCTACGAAAAGCGCCGCCATGCACTCATGGGAGAGCGTATTGGTATGGATATAGCCAATGTGATATGGGACCGCGTGGTTTCTATCATTGACAACAATGACTATCAGGGATGCAAGGAGGAGTTTATCCGTGTGTTTGCAATGGAAGTGCCATTCTCAGAGGATGACTTCATTAACAAGAAGCATGACCTGTTGGCCGAAGAAGCATACCAGTCTGCCATGGAGTCATTTACACGCAAGACCGATAGAATACAGACTGTGGCGTCTCCAATAATAAAGGATGTATACGAAAACCATGGTGCTATGTATGAGCGCATCATGGTGCCTCTCACCGATGGCAAGAAGATGTTTAATATTCCTTGCGACCTCAAAGAGGCTTACGATACCGAATGCAAGAGCATAGTGAAACAGTTTGAAAAGGTTATCATGCTGCATATCATCGACGATTGCTGGAAAGAGAACCTACGCGAATTGGATGAACTCAAGCATAGCGTACAAAACGCTTCGTATGAACAGAAAGACCCACTGCTCATCTTCAAACTCGAGAGCGTCAAACTCTTTGACAACATGGTCAACAATATGAACAACCGCATCGTTTCCATTCTCATGCGCAGCGGAATTCCTGAAATGCAGCAAGAGGTGACACAGGCTCCACAAGAACCAGCGGCACCAAAGCAGCAATATACAGAAACCAAGACCAACCTCGATGAAGAGAAACTAAGCGATCCTAATCAGGCTGCAGCTGCCGCTCATGACACTCGAGCACCTCAACCTCGCACTCCTATCATCAAGGATAAGTTGCCTGGACGCAATGACCCATGCCCTTGCGGCAGTGGCAAGAAATTCAAAAACTGCCACGGTAGGGGTCTGGTATAAGATAGACTTAAATAGACCTTAAACAGTATATTAGATACATTATACATATATGATAAGGATATCTAATCTTAAGAAATCATTTGGTGAGGTAGTGGCATGCGATATTGACGCCCTCACCATCAAGAGCAATGAGATAATAGGTCTTGTCGGCAACAATGGTGCCGGCAAGACCACATTGTTTCGTCTTATCCTTGACCTGCTCAAACCTGATGAAGGAAGCGTATGCCTAAGCGGAAACAACGGCAACGAAATAGTAGAGGTGAGAGTAAACGAAAGCGAAGAATGGAAAACTTATACCGGTGCTTTTATCGACGACGGTTTTCTCATCGATTTCCTTACTGCCGACGAATATCTTGATTTCATTGGCAAGATTAGCGGAATGACTCCTCAGGAGGTGAAAGAACGAAAGGACTATTTCAGCGAATTTGCTGCAGACGAACTGTTTGGCAACGACAAACTCATACGTAATCTCTCAGCTGGAAACAAGCAGAAAGTGGGCATCATCTCGGCACTCTTCAATAAACCGGAAATAGTAATACTCGACGAACCATTCAACTTCCTCGATCCTTCCACTCAAAAGAGACTTAAAGGTCTAATAGAGGAATACCGTAAGGAAACAGGTGCCATTATTGTTATCAGTTCACACAATCTCACACACACCGTTGATGTGTCTACACGTGTACTGTTGCTCGAAAGCGGCAAGATCATACAAGATATTGACAACAGCAACGGCGAGGCTGTAGACATACTCAATGATTATTTCCAGTAAACAACTAATATAAAGGATATAATATCATATCTGCCCATGAGGCTATCAGACTTAAACACAGGCGAAAAGGGCGTCATCGTCAAGGTGCTCGGTCACGGTGGATTCCGTAAACGAATTGTTGAAATGGGATTCATCAAGGGAAAGAGCGTAGAGGTATTGCTCAACGCACCACTTCAAGACCCAGTAAAATACAAGATTATGGGCTATGAGGTGTCATTGCGCCATAGCGAAGCCGAGATGATAGAGATTATCTCTATTGACGAGGCAAAAGAGATGGAAGACAAGGGTGGACTAAAAGCATCGCAGTTGTCACGAAGTGTGACCGAAGATGACCAACCCCTGACAGCGCAACAACTTCATGATGCCGCTCTTCGCAAAAGACGTACTATCAATGTTGCACTCGTAGGAAATCCCAACTGCGGCAAGACGTCATTGTTTAATTTCGCATCTGGAGCACACGAGCATGTAGGCAACTATTCTGGAGTTACTGTAGATGCCAAAGTAGGGCATGCCTCATTCGAAGGGTATGAGTTCAATCTCGTTGACCTGCCAGGCACCTACTCTCTCTCAGCATACAGTCCCGAAGAGATGTATGTAAGGAAACAGATTATCGAGCAGACCCCAGACGTTATTATCAACGTATTGGACGCCAGCAACATAGAGCGCAACCTTTATCTAACCACTCAACTCGTAGATATGCATCTGCGCATGGTTTGCGCCCTAAACATGTATGACGAGTTTGAAAGACGAGGCGACCAACTCGACCACCAGAAGCTGGGTCAACTACTCGGTGTGCCCATGATACCCACATCTTTCCGTACAGGGCGGGGTGTGGATCTGCTCTTCCATATCATCATCAACCTATATGAGGGTGTCGACTTTCTTGATGACAATGGAAACATAAACCCCGAGGTTGCTGCTGACATCCAGAACTGGCATAAGGACTATGAAGGGCATCATGGGCATGATCATGCTGAGGATTTCGCTCATGGTGTGAAGCCCAACACTGTATTCCGGCATGTACACCTCAACCACGGCAAACAAATAGAAAAAGCCATCGAAGCCATCAAGCAAGAATTGCGTAACGATGAACAGATAAGGCATAAATACTCGCTGCGTTATCTCTCTATAATTCTTCTTGGAAGAGACAAAAGCGCCGAACAACTCGTGGCCACACTGCCCAATGCCAACAAGATAATGGAGATAAGAGACCGCGAGGCTGCCATACTGAGCAAAGAAATGAAAGAAGATAGCGAAACGGCCATCATGGATGCCAAATATGCCATCATCCATGGTGCACTGCAAGAGTCTGGATATACGCCTGGCAATACCCAGGATGCCTATCAGGTTACCCAGATTTTCGACCGTGTGCTCACCAATAGGATTGTCGGCTTTCCACTCTTTATCCTGTTGCTATATGTCATGTTTCAGGCTACCTTCATACTTGGGCAATATCCTATGGACTGGATAGAAGCGGGTGTGGCAGCAGTGGGTGACCTTTGCTCACGCTATCTGCCCGATGGTATGCTCAAAGACCTAATAGTAGATGGAGTTATAGGCGGAGTAGGTTCTGTGATAGTCTTTCTCCCTCAAATTCTTATCCTTTATGCCTTCATCTCCCTGATGGAAGACTCGGGATATATGTCGCGTGCTGCTTTTATCATGGATAAGTTGATGCATAAGATGGGGCTCCACGGCAAATCATTTATTCCGCTTATCATGGCTTTCGGATGCAATGTGCCTGCTGTAATGGCCACACGTACGATTGAAAGCAGACGCTCGAGATTGGTTACCATGTTGGTGCTGCCCATGATGAGCTGCTCTGCCCGACTTCCCGTTTACGTGATGATAACAGGCACATTCTTCGCTGCACAATACCAAGCTTCTGTCATTGTGCTCCTTTATGTGATAGGCATTGTGATGGCTGTCGTCATGAGCCGCATATTAAGCAAATGGCTCATACCCGGCGATGATACACCCTTTGTCATGGAACTGCCTCCCTACCGCTTTCCCACAACCAAGGCCATCATGCGCCACACATGGGAGAAAGGCAAGCAATATCTGCGCAAGATGGGTGGCATCATTCTTGTGGCAAGCATCATAGTATGGGCTCTGGGCTATTTCCCACATAATGAGGCACTCAGTCCACAAGAGCAGCAAGAGCAGAGTTATATAGGCATGTTTGGCAAGGCCATCTCTCCTGTGTTTGAACCATTGGGCTTTGATTGGAAGATGGACGTTGGCCTTCTTACCGGCATGGGAGCCAAAGAGATAGTGGCTTCCACTATGGGTGTGCTATATAGCGGAGATGGTAGCGTGTCTGAAATAATGAGTGCAGAGGGCGTCACCCCACTTGTAGCTTTCAGTTTCCTTGTTTTCGTGCTCCTCTATTTCCCGTGCATAGCCACACTGGCGGCGATAAAGCAGGAATGTGGTTCATGGCGATGGGCTCTCTTCGCAGCCTTCTATACCACAGGTTTGGCATGGCTTTGTTCGGCCATTATCTATCAGATAGGTCGCCTTATCATTTAGTTTTTTCTCTTGTCATACCACACATTCATGCGGTTTGACAAGGGATTGACAAAGCATCTACGGGTAATCACAGACAGCAATAGCAACACTATGGAATAGGCAAAAAAGTTGGCAATGTCGCTATCTGCAAGAAAGCCCGTATGTGCCACTATGCTGTCGGTAATCCTCACCACGGGGATATGTATGAGATATATCTCAAATGAAATGGTGCCAGCCCATAGCAACCGTTTGTCATGAAGGATTTGAGTTATCATGCCGCCCCTGTCGTCAGCCAAAGCAAAATACAAGATCACCATTGGCAGCACGAACCAAAAGCAGGATGCCGTGCGTATTCGATGTGGCAGTTCGGGATAGACAAATGCCAACACACATACAGATATCACCAGCATCACCTCTATCATAGTCTTGCGCCATGATGGCATCAATGCCAATGCGTCTCTTACTGTATGCGCTCTGCTGCTCCGATATAATCTATATATCAATATACCTATGCAGAAATCCAATATGCGCATCATGGGATTGGCATATAGAATGGGATTTACGAGTTGCTCGGGCACAACACACATTATTAATATATATACTACCGCAACAGCAGAAACGGATATTATCATCTCCTTTCGCTTCATGGTCATGATGCAGGAGAATAAGATGCGAAAGAGGAGATAGAAGAAGAGGATATCACATAGAAACCATGAAGAACCATTTGCCACGAAATAGAAATCGTCAGAAGGCACCCAACTCTGCACAAGCAGCACATTGGTCAACAGCACCATCGGGCTATAGTCATTGCCCAACCTCCACTCCATAACGAGCATAATAGCCATGGTGAGGATATGCAGCGGATAGACTTTAAACAACTGACGCATGAAAAGGCCTCGGGTTGAATAGGTGCCCTGCCCTATCCTGCCAGCATTGGCCAATGATAGCACAAAACCACTGAGCATAAAGAAGAAAGACACACCACACTCGCCACCAAAATCAAAGGTTCTATTTACGAAATGAGATATGACCACCAAATAGATAAACACAAAGCGCAGAGACTGTAGTGAGCGTATCATAGTTTACACATTGCTACAAATACCATCATGCTCAGTTGGCCACCACCACTTTGATACTGTCGGCCTTGAGGCGCTCTCCCAGCCAACGCTGCAAACGATTGGTTTCGGCATTTATCTGCCGACCCCTAACCTTCACCACTGCCAACACATATTCTTTCACTGCGCCACTGTCGGCAGAAGCCTCTGCCGTACGCGAAAGGCCCAATCCATAGTATGACGGGAAGAGAACCTTCATCTCGCTATTGATATCATTGACCGATTGTCCATAGCGGGTATAAGAATAGAGTTGAGATTCCAGTTGGCGAATGCGTGCTGATTGCTCCAGCATCGTCTGGGTGTTGGCTTTGTTAGAAGAAGCAATATCCGTCAATTTATTGTTGAGCCTCAACACACTATCTGATTGTGTGCCCTGATAAATAGTTATCGTATATCCATCCAGGCCATAGTTGGCCATTTTGATTTGTGCATTGTCGCGCTCTTTGTTTTCGATTTCTTTACCCACAGCCACCACACTCAACACCTTGTTTTTTTTGTTGATATCAGTAGAAATGATCTGTGTACCTTTAAACACCAGTTCATTCTTGACAAACTTCCTTACATTGTTTTCAAAGAAACTCTTGCGTATGATGACCACGGTCATAAACACGGCTGGCACCATGGTAACGATTACCACAGCTAAGATATATCTTCTCACCCTTACCAATGTTTCATGATTGTCGTGGTGCTTGCGTTCAAATTTCATCATCCTTACACCTAAGAATGTGGCCAGGCATATAAAGACGGTATTGATAAAAAAGAGATAGAAGGCACCAAAGAAATAATAAAGATTGCCCATGGCCAATCCATATCCGGCAGTACAGAGTGGTGGCATGAGGGCGGTGGCAATGGCCACACCCGGTATCACGTTGCCCTTGCCTTTTGTGGCCATGGCCAGTATTCCGGCAGCACCACCACAGAGTGCTATGAGCACATCATAGAGTGTTGGTGAGGTGCGGGCAAGCAGTTCTGATTGTGCTTCATTAAGTGGTGTAAGTGCAAAATAGATTGTGGCTGTAATCACACTTATCACCGTGGCCACGGCATAATTCTTAAAAGCTCTCTTGAGCAATGCGAAATCATTTATCCCCACAGCCAGACCCATACCGATGATTGGTCCCATAAGGGGTGAGATGAGCATGGCACCGATGATTACTGCCGTTGAATTGACATTCAATCCCAGCGATGCAATAAAGATTGCAAATATTAGCACCCAGAGGTTAGCTCCATGAAACACCACCCCACTGCTTATCTGATGGATGGTTTCCTGCTCGTCTTCCTTGTCGGGTAGCACATTGAAATATCCCTTGATGACATTCCAGATATTATTGAAATCACTTGCCATAATAGTTAGTATTATATATCTTGTCACACCTTACAATGTTTTTTTTTCTTAGCCAAAAGGCTTTAGTCAACGGCAGGGGGCATGACTTATCCTGTCATTACGACTACAAAAGTAATAAAAAAAAGGTATGAACAAACAGATATATGTTTATTTTTGACTTCTATTATGCGTTTTCTATGAATATTTTTGTAATTTTGCACACAAATAGAATTATTAATACAGCAATGAAAAAGTTTTTTCTACTGATTACCTTATCTTGTCTGACCATATTGGCCAATGCCCAGATGGTAGACCCAGTGCGATTCACATCTAATCTCAAGATGCTCAAGGGAGATGAAGCAGAGATTATCTTCTCTGCCACCATCGACAAAGGATGGCATCTGTATTCTACAGACTTAGGCAGCGATGGTCCCATTTCAGCCTCTTTTCACAGTGTAAAGATGGATGGTGCCAAACCTGTTGGCAAACTCCAGCACAGAGGCAAGGAGATATCTCAATACGACGAGATGTTTGGCATGAAACTGCGTTTCTTTGAAGGTAGCGCCCAATTTGTACAGAAAATCAGGTTTACAAAAGAGAATTATTCCATTGATTGTTATCTTGAATTTGGTGCGTGCAATGATGAGACTTGCCTGCCCCCTACTCAGGTATCGCTCGTAAAGAGCGGCAAGTCGCCTGCCTATGATGGTCAAGCCAAGGTTGAAGCAAAATCTGAAGAGGTTGAAAAGGCTGAAGCCCCCATTGCCACCGACACGGTGAAGGTTGTGGCCACCGATAGTGCCAAAATCGACACGGCGACAGTGATGTCTGGAGACGACAGCAAGAAACTCTGGCAACCTGTTATTAGCGAACTCAAGGCCTTCGACGAAGGTGATGCCACCAATGGTTCTCTGCTCTATATCTTCTTTGCTGGTATAGTGGGTGGATTCTTAGCATTGCTCACTCCATGTGTATGGCCAATCATACCTATGACTGTTAGTTTCTTCCTCAAGCGCAACAAAGAGCGCAGCAAAGCCATCAAAGAGGCTGCCACCTATGGTGTCAGCATCGTGGTCATCTATGTATTGCTGGGGTTGGTGGTTACCTTGCTGTTTGGAGCCAGCGCACTCAATGCTCTGTCTACCAATGCGATATTCAATATCTGCTTCTGCCTATTGCTGATAGTCTTTGCGGCTTCTTTCTTCGGAGCCTTTGAGATTACTCTCCCCTCATCATGGAGCAATAAGATAGACGAGAAATCTGAAAACACCAGCGGCATGCTCAGCATCTTCCTCATGGCGTTTACACTCACGCTCGTGTCTTTCTCATGCACAGGACCGATTATCGGATTCCTTCTGGTGGCCGTATCCACACAGGGCAGCATTGTGGCTCCCACTGTGGGCATGCTTGGCTTTGCCATTGCGCTGGCCATCCCCTTCACCCTCTTTGCCATGTTCCCAAGCTTGCTCAAGTCTGCACCTAAGTCTGGAGGTTGGATGAACGTGGTAAAGGTTACCCTGGGTTTTATCGAATTGGCCTTTGCGCTCAAGTTCCTCTCTGTTGCCGACCTGGCCTATGGATGGCATATCCTTGACCGCGAAGTGTTTATAAGCCTGTGGATAGTGATATTCGGACTCCTCGGCATTTATCTGCTCGGATGGCTTAAGTTCCCACACGACGACCCCGAGCACCGCACCAACGTGCCACAATTCTTCCTGGCCATGATATCATTGGCTTTTACTATCTATATGATACCTGGACTCTGGGGGGCTCCTCTCAAGGCCATCAGCGCATTTGCACCTCCCATCAACACCCAAGACTTCAACTTGCATAAAGAAACCGTAGAGGCTAAATATCATGATTATGAGGAAGGTATGGCTGCGGCCAAGGCTGCCGGCAAACCAGTCATGGTTGACTTTACTGGATTTGGTTGTGTCAACTGCCGCAAGATGGAAGCTGCTGTATGGACAGACCCTAAAGTGGCTCAGATCTTGAATGATAAATATGTGCTCATCTCACTGTATGTTGACGACAAAACACCGCTGGCTCAACCTATCACCGTAAATGAGAATGGTCAGGAGCGAGTATTGAGAACGGTAGGCGACAAGTGGAGTTATCTGCAGAGAGTAAAGGTGGGTGCCAATACCCAACCCTTCTATGTATTGCTCGACAATGAGGGTAAGCCGCTGGCTGGCAGCCGCTCTTACGATGAGAATATTCAAGAATATGTGGATTATCTCCAGATGGGACTTGACAACTATAACAAATGATAGATAAAACAACACGACAGCGCATCATAGCGCTGATAAACAAAGAGGTGGTGCCAGCCATGGGATGCACAGAACCCATGGCAGTGGCCTTGGCTGTGGCTAAGTCGAAAGAAATGGTGGGCACTGTGCCCGAAAGAATAGAAGCACGGTTGAGTGCCAACATCTTAAAGAATGCTATGGGCGTGGGCATACCAGGCACTGGCATGATAGGTCTGCCCATAGCCATAGCACTGGGGGCCATCATAGGCAATTCTGCATACGGACTGGAGGTATTAAAGGATATCACACCCACTGCCATAGATGAAGCCCGACGCTACGTGGCTGCTAACAGAATAGATATTGGTCTCAAAGAGGACATAAGCGAAAAACTATATATCGAGATTATTGCCACAGCGGGTGCACAGACTGCCAAAACAATCATCGCAGGAGGACATACTAATTTCATCTGCGCAGAACTCAACGGAAATAGCCTACTCAACAATATGTCTGCGGGCAGCAACAATCAAAATGCTGAGCAACAGGATATCATGCTCGACATGAAACTGGCATACGATTTCGCTACCACTGCCCCACTACAAGAGATCGCCTTTATCAAGCAGACCATGGAATATAATATGAAGGCGGCACAGGAGGCCATCAAAGGAAACTATGGGCACAACCTCGGCAAAACCATCGACCGACCGCTGGCAAAAGGTATCTTCGGCAATAGCATATTCTCGCATATCATAGCCAAAACAGCTTCTGCATGCGATGCACGCATGGGAGGGGCCGTCATTCCTGTGATGAGCAACAGTGGCAGCGGAAACCAAGGTATCTGCGCAACCAATCCCGTGGCTGTGTATGCCATAGAGAATGAAAATACCGAAGAGGAACTAATACGTGCCCTCACACTCAGCCATCTCACTGCCATTTATATCAAGCAGAGCCTGGGCAAACTATCGGCTCTCTGCGGATGCGTGGTGGCTTCCATAGGTAGCAGCTGCGGTATCACTTATCTCATGGGCGGCGACTATGTGCATGTATGCAATGCTGTAAAAAACATGATTGCTAACCTCACAGGCATGATATGCGATGGGGCCAAACCGAGTTGCTCACTCAAAATCACCTCTGGGGTTTCTACTGCTGTTCTTTCTGCTTTGCTCTCCATGGAGGGAAAATGTGTGACGAGCGCTGAGGGTATCATCGACGATGATGTAGACAAAAGTATTCATAACCTTACATCAATAGGGGCTGATGCCATGCGCAATACAGACGATATGGTCTTAAATATTATGACCAATAAATAGAGTCATAAACTTAAAGAAACAAAAAAAACGGGAACGATTGATTGCGTTTCCGTTTTTTTTGACTATTTTTGTGAATGATTTGTGAAAACAAACATAGAATTCTATCAACTACCTAAAACAAAAGCAATATGAAAGAACTAAAAATGTACATCAACGGCAAGTTTTGCGAAAGCCGTTCAGGTAAATGGATTGACGTGTTAAACCCATCTACCGAAGAAGTAATCAGCCGCCAACCTGATGGCACCATTGAGGATGTTAACGAGGCTCTCGATGCAGCACGAGCAGCACAGAAAGCATGGGCGGCACGCACTGCCATCGACCGTGCCGGATGGCTCAACAAAATAGCTGCCGGCATACGAAAAGAGCGTGAAAAGTTTATTGATATCATCATGCGCGAGCAGGGAAAAACATTGACCTGGGCTACAGTGGAAGTAGACGTAACAGCCGACTATTTCGACTATATGGCCACATTCGCACGACATATTGAAGGTGAGATCATACCCAGCGACCGACCAGGAGAGATTATCATGCTCACCAAGAAACCTATTGGAGTGGTGGCTGGCATACTGCCTTGGAACTTCCCCTTCTTCCTCATTGCACGAAAGGCCGGAGCTGCCCTCATAGCGGGTTGCACCATAGTAATCAAACCATCGCAGATCACTCCCGAAAACTGCACAGAATTTGCAAAGATTCTCGACGACATACAATTGCCTGCAGGAGTTATCAACATCGTTACTGGTCGCGGTTCTGTTATCGGCAACGAGATGGCGGGCAGTCCAAAAATCGACCTTGTCAGCGTTACTGGTAGCGTGGGGGCTGGCGAAAGCATCATGCAGGCCGCAGCAAAGAATATCACCAAGGTATCATTGGAGTTGGGAGGAAAGGCTCCTGCCATCGTATTCCCAGATGCAGACCTCGAGGCTACAGCACAGTGGGTGCTCGACAGCCGTATTGGCAACAACGGACAGATTTGCAACAATGCTGAGCGTCTTTATGTTCACAAAAGCATCAAAAAGGAGTTTACAGAACTGCTGCTCAAGAAATTTGAGCAAGTAAGAGTGGGAGACCCTTGCGCCGATCATTCCGTAGATATGGGACCACTGGTAGAGGCACGCGCCCTCGAGAGTGTCACTGCCAAGGTTGAGAATGCTATCAAGCAGGGGGCCAAGGTATTATGCGGTGGTCATCGACTTGGCGACAAGGGGTATTTCTATGCTCCCACATTGCTCGACAACTGTACTCAAGACATGGACATCATACATGAGGAGACATTCGGTCCGGTATTGCCAATAGTAGAGTTTGAGGATATAGACCAGGTGATAGCATGGGCAAACGATGTAGAGTATGGTTTGGCTTCATCTGTATTCACCAAGGATATAGACACTGCCGCCAAGGTGGCACGCAGTCTGGAGTTTGGAGAGACTTATATCAACCGCGAGCATTTTGAGGCCATGCAGGGATTCCATGCCGGTGTCAAGAAGAGCGGTATCGGTGGTGCCGACGGCAAGCATGGCGTAGAGGAATATCTCTCTACTCATGTAACATACCTCGCAACACACTAATTCACAACTATCTTTTTATTTTGGGGGTGTGCCAACTTGTTTTGGCACACCTCTTATAATTATAAAACATTCACTAATAAAATGCGAACACTAACAACAGTTGTTCTTACATCACAAGAATAACTGTTCTTACATCACAAGAATAACTGTTCTTGCACCACAAGAATAACTGTTCTTGTACCACAAGAATAACTGTTCTTGTACCACAAGAATAACTGTTCTTGTACAACAAGAATAACTGTTCTTGCACCACAAGAATAACTGTTCTTGCACCATAAGAATAACTGTTCTTGTACCATAAGAATAACTGTTCTTATACCCTAAGAATATTTCTTTGATTTGTGAATTGTCTTTCTATGGCAATCCACCTATTTCTTTTTTATGATATTATCGGGGTTATCATCATATTTGTCGGTCTTGAAGAAGATGCGGGTGATACCCTTGAGTTGCACCTTGGCACTGCGCAACAGACGGGAGAAGAGACTGCCCCCTCCTACCGTGCCATGCCCCGTGACAGGGCGAGCACGACGGTCGGTGAGAAAGACTATGCGGCCACGCGACTTGAGTTCAAGTGCCAATGATCCATCCTCGCCACGTATGATATCTGTACGCACCTTCAAACCATTAGCTTTATTCATGTCGAAAGCGAAGGTCATGCCACGAATGCAGAGTTCGGGACGCTTGAAATGCTGCACAAAGAGGAAGACATCTCTGACCGCCTCATATACCCACAGCGACCACTGCGAATGTTCTGCATCGGGATAGAAACTCCATAGGGCACCCACACATGACACTCCGGGCTGCCTAAGCTTGCGCATCATCAGATGCACATAATCCTTGGGATAGAAAGTGTCGGCATCTATAAAAAAATGGTATCTGCCACGGGCATTGTCGATGCCACATTGACGAGCAAAACCCGGACTCTTGCGCGACTCATGACAGCAGGTGACTCCCAAGGCTCTGACCACATCGGCAGTACCATCATCGCTGCTGTTGTCTACAACCATTATCTCCATGGCGTAGTCAACATGCATGTCTGCCAACGACCATAGGCATGCCGCTATTCTACGAGCTTCATTGTGAGCAATAACCACCACCGACACTTCTGGACTCTCACATCGCTTGGCATCCACTGCCCTGCGGATCTCTGTCACTATCTCAGGCTTCACCTGACCAAAGTCGACACCATATATAGAGAGATATTTGCTATACCATTTCATCGTAATAACCGTTACATAAACTACTGTTTATTGACAATATTCACTATACCCTATAGTATCATGACAATACCATTATTCTCTACAGAATTTTGATAATCATGCAACCAAGCCAAAAGGCGACAATGCCTACTATGATGCTTGCAGACATATAAGCCAGCGACATTAACTGATGAGCAGACGAGCAGAGGTTCACATTCTCGCTTATAAACGTAGAAAACGTGGTGAAACCTCCACAGAAACCAGTGATGAGCAGCAGGCGCATAGTAGGAGTGAGCCACCCTTGACGCAGGGCTATGGTGGAGAGCATACCAATGAGCAGGCAACCCACAATGTTTACAACAAAGGTGGATAGGGGGAAGACAGTAGAGGTACCCACGCCCACTATCCTGCCCACGGCATAGCGCAGACCACCACCAAAGAAACTGCCGATGCCAACAATGATAAATTCCTTCATTTTAATTGAGAATTATTCGTTGATATCATTATTGGCCTGGAGCAAAGCGAGAAACTCATCCTCCGACATGATCTTAACCCCGAGCTTTTCGGCTTTCTGGAGTTTGGCGGGACCCATATTATCTCCTGCGAGGATAAAAGAGGTCTTGCTGCTTATTGAGCCTACATTCTTGCCTCCGTTGGTTTCTATCATGGTTTTGTATTCATCGCGGCTGTGATGCGCAAAGACACCGCTGATAACTATCGACAGCCCTTTCAGCTTATCGCTCGCTCCCTCCATCTGCTCCTGGCTGATCTGCATCTGCAAACCATAGCCGCGAAGCCTCTGGATGATATCCTGGTTTTTGGGTTCGGCGAAATAGGAAATCACACTCTTGGCCATCACCTCGCCAATGCCGTCGATGCTCATGAGTTGATCCATGGTGGCATGGCTGAGGGCATCCATGGTCTTGAAATGGCGCGCAAGGAGCTTGGCGGAGGTCTCACCAACAAGGCGAATACCTATGGCAAAGACGACACGCTCAAACGGCACGTTGACAGAAGACTGTATGCCTGTAACTATCTTCTCTGCCGACTTCTGGCGGTTGCGCCCATCGCCATTGATCTGGTCTACACGAATGGCATAGAGATCTGCGATATCATGGATGAGACCACGGCGGTAATAATCTGCCACTGTCTCGGGTCCAAGCGAGTCAATATTCATGGCCTTGCGAGAGATGAAATGCTCTATGCGCCCTTTGATTTGCGGGGGGCATTCCACCTCGTTGGGACAGTAATGGGCTGCCTCTCCGTCATATCTGACCAAGGGGGTGCCACACTCGGGACAGCAGTGGATGAAACCTATGGGGCTGGCGCCAGGCTGGCGTGACTCTGTGTCTACTCCCACTATCTTAGGAATGATCTCGCCACCTTTCTCTACATACACATAATCGCCCTGATGAAGGTCGAAAGAGCGGATGAAATCCTCATTGTTGAGAGTAGCGCGCCTTACCACGGTGCCTGCCAATTGTACGGGTTCCATGTTGGCCACTGGAGTGATGGCGCCAGTGCGTCCCACTTGGTATGACACGCTGATTAGTTTTGTGCGCGCTCTCTCGGCCTTGAACTTATAAGCAATGGCCCATCGTGGACTTTTGGCTGTATAGCCGAGATTTCTCTGCTGGCGCAATGAGTTGACCTTGAGCACTATGCCATCTGTGGCCACGGGCAGCATCTTGCGCTCTGTGTCCCAATAGTTGATAAAATCAAATATCTCCTGCAGGGTAGACACTTTCCTCATGCCCTCGCTGACCTTGAACCCCCATCGTTTTGCCTCCATGAGATTTTCATAATGACCATCGCCGGTTATTTCGTCACCAAGGAGGTAGTAGAGATAAGCATCGAGTTGGCGATTGGCAACAGTGGCCGACTGCTGGCTTTTGAGTGTGCCGCTGGCTGCATTGCGAGGGTTGGCAAAGAGGGGTTCTTCTGCTGCCTCCCTCTCAGCATTGAGTTTTTCAAACACACTCCATGGCATGAGTATCTCTCCCCTAATCTCAAACTCATGGGGATAGCCCTGCGCTGAGAGCACCAAAGGAATGGAGCGTATGGTTTTGACATTGGCGGTAACATCATCGCCCCTGACACCATCGCCACGGGTTACGGCCTGTGTTAGTTTGCCATCCACATAGGTGAGGCTGATAGACAGACCATCGTATTTAAGTTCGCAGCACACCTCAAAGGGTTCGCCTCCGAGTAGTTTGCTCACCTGTGCATACCATTCGCTGACCTCCTGACTGTTGTATGTATTGGCAAGCGAGAGCATGGGATAGCGGTGTGGCACCTGTCTGAACTCGGTATTGATATCGCTGCCCACTCTGACGGATGGCGACAGGGGGTCTGCCATTTCGGGATGTGCTTTCTCCAGGCGTTGCAGTTCAGCCATCATCATATCGAAATCATAGTCGCTGATGGTGGGTTGGTTGAGCACATAATAGTCATGGTTGTGGCGGTGCAGTTCTTTTCTGAGTTGTAGTATGCGCTCTTGTTCCGTTCTATCTTGTTCTGTCATGTTTTATTTGATATGCAGGGTTTTGGTTGTTTGGGGTGTATATGTTTTTGCCCCATTGGTGGTGGTAGAACCCGTATAGTATTTCTTTGCTTCTGGCATCCATCCCTGTATGTTCTTGATACGTTTCTCATCGCTGGGATGATCGCTGAACAGCGAATTGGAACCAGCGGTCTGGGCAGCCATACGCTGCCAGAAGGGCACAGCCACTTCGGGGTTGTAGCCAGCCATGGCAGCAAAGATGAGTCCGAGATGGTCGGCCTCGTTTTCCTGCGAGCGTGAATATGCTGCCGACCCCAGTTTGCTGCCGAGTCCGAATGCAACCGAGCCAAGGCTTTGCCATTCTGTGCTCACTCCCGATGTTGAGAGCACACCGCTGAGTATCTGGCTGCCATATTGTTTTCTCACCTCGTTGCTCAGTCGCTCAGCCGAATGTTTTGCCACGGCATGGGCAATCTCATGGCCCAGCACAATGGCGAGCGAAGCCTCGTCTTTGGTTACAGGCAGCAGACCCTCAAACACGACAATCTTTCCTCCTGGCAGGCAGAAGGCATTGATGCTTTGGTCTTGCACGAGATTGAACTCCCATGAATAGTTTGCCACCTCGGCACTGAGTCCATTGTTGTTTAGATAGTTGACCACGGCGGTAGCCAGTTTCTGCCCTACCCTCTTGACCATGGCAGTATTTTTGGTGTTTGTAGACACCTTGGCTGTTTTCATATACGAGGTGTATTCTTGATTGCTCAGACTAAGCACTTGCTCGTCGCTAACAAGAATTGACTGTTTTCTTCCTGTGATAGGCACTGTGGATGTGGTGCCGCAACTGCTCAGCAATATGGTTGCCACGAGCAGAAATCCAAAAATCTTCTTCATATAATTATTATTTATTTGGTTATCATTCTTTTATATTGATGCAGGGTCTCTGCCACTACTACATTATTGCAACAATTGTCTGCCGCTGAGGTCATACATGTCTATTTGTCCGTTGCGCAGCCTTTTGACCACGATGGTTCGCCCATTGAAACTTACAGTGACCTCCTTGCCCGGCATTTTAAGTTCATCGATATTGGTGATGCCCAGAATATCCATGAGACCTGCCGTGATGTCTATCTCTCCATATCCGCATCGCTGAGTGTCGAGGGTGACACCCTCGGCAGTGGTGCGACAAGTGCGACTCATCACCTCCCTAACCCTTTCGGGAGTGAGTGTAGGATCGGCCTCTAACCATAATGCCACCGCCCCTGCCACTACGGGGGCAGACATCGACGTGCCCATGGCCATATACCAGTGGTAGGTGCGTCCATGGTGTATTGTCTGAGCCATCACATCCTCCATAAAGAGGTCGGTGGTGCCTGTAGCCTCGCGGTAAAAACTATTGTCTGCCGATGCCACAAACATGCCGTTGGCCACCACTTCGGGTTTCTGTCTGCCATCGAGGGTTGGGCCATAGCATGCGAAATACGACATAGGACGGGTTACATAACTATTCTCTTCATAGTTCTTGTATCTCCCCTGCATGTTTGTCCATGCCAGCCGTCGAGCTGTGGCTCCCACAGCTATCACCCTATCCATATAAGCAGGGCCCATGACGAGGTGTCCGCTTTCGGCGTCGCCTTGGTCTGGCAACATCTTTACATTATATGAGTTGGCAATGGTTTGTATGTCGGTGCCATGGCCTTTGACTATCAGTTTCATATCTCTGTTGCCGCCAGCCTGCGTGGATATGTCGAGCAGAATATTGTATGCCTTTTCCACTCCAGCCATAGGTGCGCTATAGCGTTGTACGGTGATGCGCACCCCCATGCCCTTTGTTTGCATCCATACCGAGTCGGTAATCAGTGAGTCAATGTCGAGGTGTGTGCAGTCGAGTGTAACCATCCCCTTCCCCTGCGGATCGGCTATGGTCACCATGAGCGGTCCACCATCAGTGGCCACCATAAGTCTCTGTTGGTCATAGATGGTATAGAGCCGGCAGAAAGCACTATCTTGGTAGGCAGCCTTGTGCATGTATGTGGGCATCTGGCAGTCGTTGCCAGACGATGCCACTATTATGCGCCCCTCTCCCGTGAGTGCAGAGAGATATTGGTTCATAAGCCTCTCCTCCTCTCCGTAAGTTGGCATAAATCCCTCGCTGAATGAGATAACGCATGGTTTTCCCACCCTGTCGGCATAGTCGAAGATATATTTGAATCCCAGTGCGTCGGTGGCAGAGGTATACATATAATACATAGTGGAATCAATGAGTGGCAGGTCGCTGCTCACGGCATTGTTTACCGCACATATCTCGCTCTCGGGAGCTATGCCCCTATAGGGAGTGTCGGCTCCGTTGCCCGCAGCTATGCCCAGGGTATGGGCTGCATGGAATTGGAGATGGCTGTCGGTGCTGTGGGTTATCTCTGCCAGTTCGTCACCCTCATAGGCGCGCCCCACGGGCATGGTGGCAGTGCTCACACCTGTATTCTCCCTTGTTGATATGCTGATGGATGTGGTGTCGAGCATATCCCAAAAAGCTTTGAAGCGACTATTGCCAGAAGCATCGAGGAAGGTGGGATTGGAGAGGTCAAAACCTACATCCATGATACCCATCACCACACCTCTACCACGAAAGGCTGAAGGCAGATGCTGACCATAATAGGCAGCAGACACATTGCTCATGCCTTGTATGGAGTCGAGGCAGGGTTTGGTATGACGGTTGAGTCTGAGCGCAGAGTCATAGCTGTAGCCAACACCCAAGGCCTGCATGCTGTCTACCCTTACATCCACAATGCCCACCCCACCACGCGAGTCGATGAGACGTGCACCGCAACTGTCAAGACGCGACTCTATGCCCTCGTCCATGCTAACAAATACCAATGTGCGCACAGACGACTGGCATGCTCCTTCAATGGCCATTACAGCCATGAAAACAAGCATTATCACCCTTCTCATCCTTTTCATAATACAAAAATAGGGATATTTTCGGATATACGCAAGCAAAACTTGGATATTTCGAAAAAAAATAGTACTTTTGTGCCAAATATAATTATTTTATTATTAAATGGCACATAACAAATACATCGCCGTGAGCTACAAACTGAATACTGTAGACGGCAACGAGAAAGAGTTTATTGAAGAGGCCACAGCAGAGCGCCCCTTCCAGTTCATAAGTGGATTTGGTGTTACTCTCGAAGCATTTGAACGAGAGATTATTGACATTGAAAAAGGGGGCACGTTCTGCTTCCAACTGAACAAAGACGAGGCCTATGGCGACCATGAGCCATCACGTATCCTCGACCTTGAAAGGGAGATGTTTTGCATCAACGGACATTTTGACCATGAAAACATCTTTGTGGATGCCATCGTGCCACTACAGAATGAGGATGGCAACAGATTCTACGGACGTGTGCTTGAGATAAGTGCTGATAAGGTGAAAATGGACCTCAACCATCCACTGGCTGGAAAAACCTTGGAGTTTAAAGGTACTGTGCTGGAGAACCGCGACGCTACCAACGACGAGATACAGCACATGCTCAACCAACTGAGCGGCGAGGGGTGCGACTGCGGATGCCACTGCGGCGATTGCGGCGATGACTGCGGAGGCGACTGCGGAGGGCATCATCACGAAGGCGGATGCGGAGGGCATCACCACGGAGGCGGATGCGGATGTGGCTGCCACTGATAAATACGTAAACCGCAACTTATTTCAAACACAGTTTAATTTGAGTTATTAACAATAGGCAAGATGAGCGGCAACACATTCGGCAAAATCTTTACCATAACCACATTTGGCGAAAGCCACGGCGCAGCAGTGGGAGGCGTCATCGACGGCATGCCGGCAGGAGTGACTGTAGACATGAACTTTATCCAGGAGCAACTGAACCGCCGACGACCAGGGCAGAGTGCCATAACCACATCGCGAAAAGAACCAGACCAGGTGAAGATACTGAGCGGAGTGTTTGAGGGCGTCACCACAGGGGCTCCCATAGGGTTTATGGTGGAGAACGTGAACCAGCATTCAAATGACTATGACAACTTGCGTGACCTCTTTCGCCCATCTCATGCCGACTATACATACTACAAGAAATATGGTATCCGCGACCACCGAGGTGGGGGGCGCACATCTGCACGTATCACTCTGAGCCGATGTGTGGCAGGGGCCTTTGCAATGCTCGCACTACGACATCATGGCATCTCCATCTCTGCCTTCACCTCACAGGTGGGACATCTGTGCATGCCCAATGCATATATGCATGCCACAGAGGCTGACATAGAGGCTAATGCTGTGCGCTGCCCCGATCACAACATTGCAAGCCAGATGGAGAGCCTAATAATGAAAGTGAAGGGTGAGGGCGATACCATTGGCGGCGTGGTGAGCTGCATAATAAGTGGATGCCCCGCAGGACTGGGGGAACCGGAGTTTGACAAACTGCATGCCGCCCTCGGTGCTGCCATGCTCAGCATCAATGCAGCAAAAGGGTTTGAATATGGTGATGGGTTTGCTATGGCTGCCATGCGAGGTTCGCAGGTGGCAGACAGGTTCAATAACGATGCCAACGCTTCTTCTCCTACAATGAGCAACCACAGCGGCGGCATACAGGGGGGCATAAGCAATGGTGCCGATATCACATTCAGAGTGGCTTTCAAACCCGTGGCTACCATTCTGCAGGAGCAAGAAACCATAGACAAGGATGGGAATACAGTGACGTTTCGTCCTCATGGACGACATGATCCGTGCGTGGTGCCACGAGCAGTGCCTATAGTGGAAGCTATGGCTGCCATCACCATTCTCGATTTCCTGCTGATGCATCAGAAAGATGGCTTATTATGGATGACACATCAGAAAGATGGCTCATTATGATGATGCATCAGAAAGGATTCTAAAAGGTAAATAAAAAAAAGAGTGATAATTTTTGTAGTTTTTTGTTGCTTTGCATGTCTAAGGTATTGAAGGATTGAAAGGAATATCTGTACTAACATGATCATAACCTTCAAAAACACACAATAAATTAACATGCAAAACAACATGAAAGCAAAAGTAATCACCATTGTCTTGTCGTGTCTGATGACAGGCATGCAGGCTCAAAACACAGATTCTATCACTACTGGGCTCACCAACTTCAACGACACCACCTTTGCCTTGGGCGGGGTGACAGTAAAGGGAAACCTGCCCAAAACACGAGTAAAAGGCGATGCCATGCGAACCATAGTGGCAGGCACCGTGCTTGAGAAAGCAGGCACGGTGAGCGATGTGCTCAAACGCATACCCATGCTCAAAACCGAGAAAGGAGGCGCCGTAGAGGTGTTTGGCCGCGGCGATGCCGAAGTGTATATCAACGGGCGCAAAGTGGTAGATCTCAACGAACTGTCGCGTCTGCGCTCAGAGCAGGTAAAGAGTGTAGACGTGGTGCAGAACCCAGGCGCAAGATATGCTGCCAGCACTAAGGCCGTGGTGCGCATCCAACTTGTAAAAGCCAAGGGAGAGGGACTGAGTTTCACTGAAAATGCATCTGCCAGCTACCAGTATGGCACCACACTGACAAATAATTTCGACCTTAACTATCGCAAGGGCGGACTCGACATAACTGGTTCGTTCTGGAACGGACGCTATGACGGACTGGAGGTTCATCAGGATAACGACTTGACCTATTTTGTGGGTTCCGACAAGTATGTGGACCTCGGAAGACAGTTTATGGAATATGACTATAAAGGATGGTCGCCGCAGATACAAATCAACTATATGTTTGACGACAACCATTCAATTGGCGCATTCTATAAGTATGACCGCAAACCCAAAGAGACTTACGAAGGTTGGCTCAATACCGACATCTATGCCAATGGCGAGAAAACAGAACGCTCTGAGAGTGACATATACAAGGAAGACACATTCAAAAAACATATCTTCAATGCTTATTATAATGGCCGAATAGGAAAACTCAGCATCGACTTCAATGTGGACGGACTCTTCAATTCTTCTGACGATGATAATTCAACCACAGAAACAACTATATTGCCAGATGGGTCGCGTACACAAAGTTTGGTTAACAACCTAACCATAAACGAGAATAATTTCTGGGCCTCAAAACTGATCTTCTCATACCCCGTATGGAAGGGAAACCTCTCTGTGGGTGGAGAATATAGCCACAACAACCGAACAGATATATACTCATATAACTCTCAACTGAACTTGCCCGTAAAGGCTACCGACACCAAAATAAAAGAGTCGTCAACGGCAGGATTCGTGGAGTATGGAAGACTCTTCGGTAGACTCTTTGCGCAGGTGGGACTGAGATATGAAAGGATCTCAAACGACTATTACAACTTCGGAAAACTGGACTCAGAAGTGAGCCAGACCTATACCGACCTCTTTCCATCGGCTGTGGTTTCAATGCCAATAGGCAAATGGCAGACCAGCCTGTCATACCGCAGAGACATACAACGCCCGTATTATAGTCAACTCTCAAGTTCCACTATATATATAAATAGGTATTCGCTACAGAGCGGTAATCCATATCTCAAGCCAACTTATACACACAGTATAGTGTTCAATACGGCATACAAAGCCTTTAACCTGAGTATTAACTATGCGCATACCAAAGATGTGGTTACCATGCTCACAGAACCCTTCCCTGGAAGCAACGACCCTCTACTGAGCCTCATACATCCCGTAAATAGTCACGACGGATATGACAAACTCATCATCATGCCATCATTCAGACCAACCATCGGAGTATGGCACCCAATGTGGACAGCAGGACTGATACTTCAGAACTACAAAACACTGACCGCCAAGGGCAGCGAGATGACCATGAACAATCCTTTCTATCAGGTGATATGGAATAATGATATAGTGCTGAGCAATGGGTGGAGACTGAATGGCGGCATGCAGTTTAACAGCAAGGGCGACTATGATAATTTCCGCATCTCATGCTACATGTTTCGCACTGACCTGGGTATACAGAAGGATTTCAACCTCAAAGCCCTCGGAACCATTACAGCAGATATACGCTGCTATGACATCTTCAACACAGCTAAAACTGGCACCACCATCTATGGCATACGCGAACTGACGGTGGAAAACGAGTCGCGACGTACCTTCTCTATTGACCTTACATGGAAGTTCAATGAGGCACGAAGCAAGTATAAAGGATCTGGTGCTGGCGCAAAACAGAAGGCACGAATGTAATATTTACTGTTACACGTTCAGTGTATGAAACCCAATATACAAAAAGAATGAGAGCGATCCACCGACCGCTCTCAACCAACACAAAAACTAAACTAGACTTAAACTAATGCAGTTCCTGATTTTCACAAATCTTTCTTGGAAGTGCCTTCATTTGCAAAGTTATGTTATTTTTGGATAACTTCCAAATATTTCTGCTTTTTTTTTCATTTATACTGGAACTTTCCATCAAATTACTATGATAATTGATATACTACCCCTAATAATTGACAAGAATGGACCATCGCATTTCTATTTCACCTAAATACTATAACATATTTCCACATTGAACATCAAATTTCTTTATCTGACTCTTTACAGTTTCCATGATGCAAATAATGATGATATAGAGGCAGAAGACTGTGAGTGTAGTGATGGGAGGAAACACTGTAACTGCTCCTGGCAAATGGGAAATAAATGACAGGACATAATCAAGACCTGATGCCACCAACATGGAGACAACAGCCATCCATCCTCCTAGCATGGGCACCCACGACAGCATAACCATGATGAGAGATAGCGTGAGCAACAACCATGACAAGGGAACAACCACTATATTGGTAAGTAGAAAATAGTTGGGCATTATGGCGAACACTTTTGCCACTATAGGTGCTGTAGACATCTGGGCAACTATGGACATAACCAATACCGATACCAACCATTTCCATAACCTATGGCTATTAAATGGACATAACATATTGATTATCGGAACGGCATAGGCAAGAATGAAAGCCACCGAAATAAACGACAACTGAAAGCCTATATCCAAGATCTGCATAGGATTAAACATAAGCATAATCATGGCTACAAGGGCAAGGGAATTGAGCGATATGGGGCGACGCCCCCACATTGAAAACAGAGAGCAGATGGTGATCATAGATGCTGCCCTAACCACCGACGGCATCATGCCCACAAGGATTACAAAAAACCAAATGAACACCACGGTAACTATCTCTGTGACCAAACGCTTGCGGCGTGACAGGGTGACAAACTGCAACAGCATATAGATGATGCCAAGATGAAGACCAGAAAGGGCAAGCACATGTGAGGCTCCAGAATGACGGAAATGGGATATGGTGGCATAACTGAGACTGCTGCGCTCTCCCAATAGCATGGCTGTAACTATGCCACTGTGGTCGCCCCTCAACCCAATATTCCCCAGATGGCTCAGCAATCTCTGACGCAGGTTATAAGAGGCTATCTTCAGACGATCAAAAAAGGGTATAAGACTCTTGAATGTATCAGCAGACATGGGCTTGTCTATATTAGCAGCAGACATATTATGTATATTTGTAGTGCATACCGCCTTGATGCCATGACTAATGAGATAATGGCTATATGACGACTCATCGTCAACACTGCGCACCTTGGCTTTCATGGTAAAGACCATACCATTGCGCAAGAGTTGCAATGGAAAGGAAGAAGATGAGGAATGGCCATCATACACCCATGTTTGAATATGCTCTCCACGTAGTGTTCCACTCAATGCCACAGCCTCAAGACGCATCTTGCCTTCAAAACGGGTGGGATTGCCTATCACCACAGCGTTAATCGTCTGATGCTCTGCACCCACCTCACAATGACTGCTCTGCCACGACATGAGCATTCGACAATAGCCTGCAAAGGCAAACAGAAGTAATATGGATATGGATACCACCATTTGGCGC
>JALFPC010000108.1 GCA_022782305.1 Prevotella sp.
ACAGGCGGATGCGGAGCCGTTTATCAAACTACCACCAATCCCGTGATAGCCACAGGCGACGGCGAGGCAATGGTATACAGGGCCAAGGGCACCGTGGCCGACATGGAGTTTGTGCAGTTTCATCCCACAGCCCTTTTCAGCCCAGGCGAGTCGCATCCCGCATTCCTCATTACCGAGGCTATGAGAGGATATGGCGGCATACTCAAACTGCCCAACGGACAAACCTTTATGGAGAAATATGACGAGCGCCTCTCGTTGGCACCCAGGGATATAGTGGCAAGAGCCATAGACAAGGAGATGAAAATACACGGTCTCGACCATGTATGCCTCGACGTGACACATAAAGACCCAGAGGAAACCAAACGCCACTTCCCAAATATCTATATGAAATGCAAGTCGATAGGCATAGATATAACCACCGACTATATACCCGTGAGACCAGCGGCACATTACATGTGCGGAGGCATCAAGGTAGACCTCAACGGACTGTCGAGCATTGACAGACTATATGCCCTCGGCGAGTGTGCATGCACAGGCCTGCATGGCGGCAACCGACTGGCGAGCAATTCCCTTATCGAGGCAGTGGTATATGCCGATGCAGCAGCAAAACATTCGCTGGCTCATGTGGATGAGTATGACTTCAACGAGAAAGTGCCCGAGTGGAATGATGCTGGCACCATGACAAACGAAGAGAAGGTGCTCATCACACAGAGCGTCAAGGAGGTGGGAGAGATTATGAGCAACTATGTGGGAATAGTGCGCAGCGACCTCAGGCTCAAGCGTGCATGGGACCGACTCGATATGCTGTACGAAGAGACTGAAAACCTCTTTAAGAGAGTGAAGGCAAGCCGAGATATCTGTGAACTTCGAAACATGATCAATGTGGGATATCTCATCACACGATGGGCCATAGAACGCAAGGAGTGCAGAGGATTGCATTATACCATCGATTATCCTCTCCATGCTTATGGTGACTGACATGAGAATAAGTCATATAGCACGATATATCCTGATTATCATTGCAACGGCAGGAGGATGGAGTCATCATGCCGCTGCAGGTAACTTGTGGCTGGATGCTGATACTATCGCTACATCTTATGCCAATACCATGGCGGTATGTGGCGATGATACCATGACGGTATGTGTTGGCGATACTGCCATTGCCGACTCCATAGAGGCTCCATGGCCGCAAAACATAGTAAACAGAATAGACACACTGCTCACACATAGCATGTTTGAAACATCTATGGCGGGCATCATGGTCTACGACCTCACTGCTGACAGCGTGCTATATGCCCACAACCACAAGCAACGACTGCGCCCTGCATCCACAATGAAATTAGTGACTGCCATCACGGCCCTCGACCGGCTCGGAGGTGCCCATCTCTTCAAGACCTCACTCATGTATAAGGGCGAAGTGGCTGACAGTACACTTAGAGGAGACATCTATTGTGTGGGAGGTTTCGACCCTCGTTTCAATGTTGATGACATGCATGCCTTTGTGGAGAGTATGCAGGCTATGGGCATCGATACAATACGCGGACGCATCATCATAGACAAAACCATGAAAGACTCCGACATGCTCGGATGGGGATGGTGCTGGGATGATGACAATCCTGTGCTCTCGCCTCTGCTATTGTCGCGCAAGGATAACTTCCTCGACCGATTTCTGCAGGCTCTGAGTGATGAGGGAATCATACTCGAGGTGGTGTGCAGTGAGGGGCGCGTGCCCAGCGATGCCGAAACAATCTGCGTGCGTAGCCACTCTATGGATCAGATCCTGATGAAGATGATGAAAAACAGCGACAATCTCTATGCCGAGTCTATGTTCTATCAGGTGGCTGCATCATCGGGCGCACGTCCTGCCAAGGCAGAGCATGCACGGCAGATAATATCACGATTGGTTGGCAAGACGGGGCTCAATGCCAAACAGTATGTGTTTGCAGATGGCAGCGGACTCTCATTATATAATTATGTGTCGGCAGAGATGGAGGTGGCTATGCTCAAATATGCCTATCGCAATACAAATATTTATATCCATCTGTTGCCATCGCTGCCAATAGCGGGAGTGGACGGCACTCTTAGGAAACGTATGCGTGGCACTGCCGCTGAAGGTAACGTTCACGCCAAGACGGGCACCGTGGAGGGGGTGAGCGCACTGGCTGGCTACTGCACTGCAGCCAATGGACACATGCTATGCTTTAGCATCATAAATCAGGGCGTGGCCAGTTCAACCACAGGGCGTAATTTCCAAAACCGTGTGTGTAATGCTCTCTGCAAATAAAATGTATGGCCGACGGCACCTTTGCATACCATTCATAGAAAACTATTTTGCACACCATTCATAGACAACGAATTACAAACTATACTACTATAGATGATGATAAAAAAGAATCTGTTTAGCATTATGCTAATGGCCATGCTGATGTCATGGACAGCAGTTGAGATCGTGATGGCCCAATTGCCGTTTTCAAAGGCCAAGAGACAGTGTATGGAATATCTTGTGACTGCTGACAGTCCCAACCGCATCTATCGTGTGGGTGAGGATGCCAAGGTCAGTGTGATGGCATACACAGCTGGCAAGGGTGTGAGCGGTGTTTATGTGCATTATCAGTTGGGTAATGAGATGATGGGATACCAGATTGTCGATTCTGTGATGCTCATCAATGGCATGGCCGAAATAAATATGGGCACCATGCAGCAGCCAGGATTCCGTGTTTGCAACCTCCAGTTTACCATTGGCTCATCTGTAATTAAAGAGAAAGTGAAAGTGGCATACAATCCCGACAAGATAGAGGCTCTAACAGTGATGCCAAAGGATTTCGACCGATTCTGGCAGCGTGCCATCAAGGAGGCTGCCAAGGTGGACCTATCTCCAGAGATTATTTCGCTGCCCCAGTATTCCACTGATCAGGTGGAAGTGTCGCTTGTAAAGCTCAATGTGGGTCCCAATGGTCGCACCATCTTTGGCTATCTGACCAAACCCACCGACGGCAAGAGCCATCCTGTAATGTTCTGTCCTCCTGGTGCGGGCAGCAAGAAGATCACTCCCACCACTTTCTATAGCGAGCGTGGATATATCTATATGAATATCAACATACATAGCGGATGCAATCCAGAACTCAGCGATTCAGACTATGCAGAGGCTGTAAAGGTGGCTAAGGATTATATTCACAATGGAATAGAAAACCCTGAGACATTCTATTATCGTAGTGTCTATGCTGGTTGCTCCCGCTGTGTCGATTTCCTCTGTACGCTGCCCGAATGGGATGGTACAAATGTCTTTGTTACGGGTGGCAGTCAGGGGGGAGCCTTGACACTCGTTACCGCAGCCCTCAATAAAAAGGTTACCGCCTGCGCGCCCTTCTATCCCGCACTCTGCGACCTCACAGGCTTCCTCAATGGCAGGGCAGGGGGATGGCCACGCTATTTCAGTCTTTTTGACAAGGAAGGGCAGAGTTTACTTGCCAAGGAAGGAAACAACAATACCATCGATATCTGGGTGCGAACCCTTGGCTATTATGATGTGGTCAATTTTGCCCGCAAGGTGACATGCCCCGTATTCTATTCCTTCGGCTACAACGACGAGACATGCTCGCCCACATCCACATACGCAGCATATAATGCAATTACAGCACCCAAAACCCTTGATGTTACACCAACCAGCGGTCATTGGCGATTCATGGAGAGCAATAGCCTGTCGCTCGAGTTCTTCAATCAACATACAAAATAACCTCTGCGATGTGATGAGTTCAGTAAAGGAAAACAAGGAAGAGCAGATTCGTTTGGAGGTTCGTCGTTTTTTCAGCGAGACTCTCATGTCCCTGTATGCAAGTGAGGGAGTGCCAGAGCATGAGCGCACTCCCCGCCGTCAGAAAGAGGTGGTGATGAAGCATTATGAAGAGATTTCTGCTCGTTTCTTTGATGACATGTTTTATCGTTTGGCCAGAATCAACTGGGAGTTGCCTTTATTGATAGAAGAGGTTAAGAAGATGGGGCCCAATCCATCACCTCTGGAGTTGATGCGTCTTGTATGTGCAGACGAACCGCGTCATCAGGCTATGATAAGTGAATACCGTAGTTGTATGACCCTCCTGCTTGAGGGAGCTGACATCCCGTCAGTTTGATATTATGGTAATCAGAAAGCCACCTGTTATTATTCGTCTGTTTCTCGTATGGCGCTGATGTTGCGCATCAGTCCCTGGTATTTGGTCCGTTTCACGGCGCTACCCTTGAAGAGGGTGCGATAGTCATCTTCTGTCAGCATGCGCCAGTCTGCTGCTGTCATATCAAATAAATGGTCGTTGGGAGCAAAGAGGGGTTCGGATGTAGGTTGACATCTGTGGTTCCATGGACAGGCTTTTATACACTCATTGCATCCGAAGATATTGTTGCCCAAATGTTGTATAGCATGCTCGCTGAGAGCACCGCGGTTTTCTATTGTTTGGTACGACAGGCATAGGTTGGCATCCATGAAACCATCCTGGCGTAGGGCACCTGTAGGGCAATGCTTTATGCATTGCTGGCACTCCCCACATCTGTCTGTCTGTGGTGTGTCATATTGCAATTCAATATTTGTGATGATGATGCCAATCACGGTCATGTTGCCATGTTCGGGAATGATGAGCAGATGATTTCGCCCTATCCATCCCAGTCCTGCGCGCCATGCCCAATAGCGCTCCATGATAGGGGCTGTATCGCAGAATGCTCTGTAGTTGTCTATATGGCATCTCTCTGCCAGCAAAGTTAGTTTCTGCTTCATTATGTCGTGATAATCCTTGCCGTAGGCATAATAAGCTATCTGCGGTTGCTGTGCACTGATAACCCTGGCAGGAGTATAATTTAGAGCCACGCATATCACGCTTTTTGCCCCTTCAACCAGTAGGGTAGGGTCATATCGCTTGTCACTGTTGGCAGTCATATAGTTCATGGTTGCATGATAGCCCCGTGATATCCACATCTCCATATTATGGCGATGTATGCTGTCTACGGCCTCTGCCTTGGCAATGCCGCAGGCACAAAAGCCGAGACTCTTGGCCTCGGCTTTTATACATGCACTCATGTGGTTTGGACTTATGCCGTCTGCCCCCATGCTATCTATTATACCCATGTTGTCAGATTCACTCATGTTTTCTGTTGTAAGATTTCAGTAGGGCTACCATTATTCTATTCAAACACCTTGAATTCATATCCCTGCTCTTTGAGCCATTTTATGGATTGGGGCAGTGCGGTGATGAGTTTGTCGATGCTTTTGAGTGAGTCGTGGAATGTGATTATCGATCCGTTGCGGGCATATTTCTTCACGTTGTTCACCACATCATCGGCAGTCATCCATTTAGAATAGTCGCGCGTCACGAGATCCCACATCACAACCTTGTATTTGCGCCTCAGCCATGCATACTGGTCCCATCTCATCCATCCGTGTGGTGGTCTAAAGAGGTCGGTATTGAGTAGTTCGTTGGCTATATCGGCATTGTTGTTGTATTCTGATATGGAATGTTTGAATCCACCAATATGATTAAAGGTGTGGTTGCCTATGCGGTGCCCCGCCTCTACCACTTGTCGGTAGAGGTCGGGGTGTTTTCTCACGTTGTCGCCCACCATAAAGAAAGTGGCTTTCACTCCCCATTCCTCCAGAACATTGAGGATGAAGGGTGTGGCTTCAGGTATGGGACCATCGTCGAAGGTTAGATATACCGCCTTCTCGTTCTTGTCCATGCGCCAGATAGCCTTTGGGTAAAGCCATCGCAACCAAATGGCAGGTTGTTCGATAAACATATTGTGCTTCTTCTTGTTTACATTATTATATGACGTGCATCATTAATTACTATGATATGACACTATCCTTAGTTTTGGGGAAATTGTCCGCCCTTGTTGCTGTAGGCATCCATGAACATCTCCAGTTCCTTCATGCGTTTGTTACTCCAGGCCTTGTCGGCATCTTCTGTAGCCGTCACGAGATACTGCATCACATACATGTGCTTGATACAGTCGCGTTGTGCGCCTTGGAATCTGGAGCCCGAGAGGCTTAGATACCATTTCATATACTGCGATGACTTGTTCCATAGGGTTTTGATCATGCCCATAGCCTTCTGTTTCTGTCCGAGGGCTAAATATAGTTTTGCCTCGTCGAGTGAACCGCAATCATAGTCGAGCGGCACGTTATACTCTGGAATATGCTTGTCGAGATATGCCAGCACCTCTGCTGTCTCCTTGGTCTTGCCCTCGTTGTAGAGATTTAAGGCCAGTTTGACGAATATCATGCGGTGTGTGTAGCACATTCTCATAACTGTCTCGTCGAGATAGAGCCCCTTGGTTTCCAGTCCTCCGAACTTGAATTTCTTCATGAGAATATCGTATGTCTTCTCAGTGTCGAAATTTTTGGCACCCAGTGCATTTGTCGTAAATGGTGAGATACGGTATACGAGACCCTCCTGTATGAAATTGTCGCCGAGGTTCATATAGTTGTCCGGTCCCACGGTGAGGGCTACATATACTGGTCTTACCCAGTTGCTGTTGGCAATAATCTCGAGCATCATCAGGTCGCCCTTATAGAGTGCTCTCTTGCCGCTGAGCGAGATGACCATATAGTCTGGTATAGAGTCGCTGGCCATCATCATGCCGCTCTTTTTGACAGCCTCCTTATCTATTTCGAGATAGAGGGTGTCGGTAGGAATGACGTGTGTAGAGCCTTTGCCGACAATGTATTCCATCACCTCTTTCTGCTCGGCATTTCCCTCTCCTCTAACCCATAGTTTGAGCACGTTTCTGAGTTCGTATGGGTTGTCGCCAAACAGTTGTCTTGCCTCTTCTGGCGATGTCTTGTATATCTCGTCAATCTGTGCCTTGAGGTCTGGTTCCACGGTCACATACTCATTGGTGCCCGAGCAGTATTGCAGTCTGCTCCATCCTATTGGCAGTTTTGGAGAGTCGTAGGCTGGTCTTACCATCTGGTCTATATACCAGTCTGTTTGCAGATAGCTGAGGTTGCAGACCCTTGCATCAGTGCGGAATCCCTCCACGTCTTGGTTATACCACAAGGGGAAGGTGTCGTTGTCTCCATTTGTGAAGATGATGGGGTTGCCCTCTTCCTGCAGGTTTATGAGATAGTTCTGTCCGAAGTCGCGGCATGTATATCTTCCGCTGCGGTCGTGGTCGTCCCATGTCTGCGATGCCATTTGTACAGGCACCAGCAGGCACACTGCTCCCACCACGGCAGCTACGATAGCCTCATGACCTTTTAGTTTGCGCATTATTTCTGAGATGATGGCAGCCACGCCCATGCCGCACCATATAGCGAAGGCATAGAATGATCCAGCGTAAGCATAGTCGCGCTCACGTGGTTGCATAGGTGTCTGGTTGAGATATATGACGATAGCCAGACCGG
The DNA here is from genome assembly GCA_022782305.1 of Prevotella sp. Taxonomy (GTDB): domain Bacteria; phylum Bacteroidota; class Bacteroidia; order Bacteroidales; family Bacteroidaceae; genus Prevotella. The sequence continues at coordinate 7,388 of JALFPC010000108.1, forward strand.
TCATGAAGAACAGGAAGAATACCACCCAGAACTGTCTGATACCCTTTTGTCCCTTGCGCAGCGACTGCCAGAAGAGTCCGATTAAACCGAGCAGCAGCGGCATGCAGTAAAACACGTTATGTCCCTTGTTGTTCTTCAGTTCATCGGGCAGTAGATCCTGGTTGCCCAGTCGCCAGTCGTCGAAGGCCTTGAAGCCTGTGATCCAGTTGCCATGCTCCAGTTCGCCGTTGCCCTGCAGGTCGTTTTGCCTACCTGCGAAGTTCCACATGAAATATCTCCAGTACATGAAATTGCACTGGTATGAGAGGAAGAATCTGAGGTTTTCAATCTGCGATGGCACTTTCACCATAACGGTTTCTCCACAGCGGTCGTATGCCACCTGCTTGCCGTCTACGCCCCCCATCCAGCTCTCGTATGCTGCGGTATGGTTTGAACTGTACATGCGTGGGAAGAGCATGTTTTGTGCGTATTGATAGTCATCCTTGGTGCGCACCTCGAAGTATGAATCTTTCTCGTCGGCGGATGCTTTCTCCTTGCGCTGGTATACGGGAGCACCCTTGGTCATCACGGGTTTGCAGTATTCGCCATTGTTTTCCAGTTTCACCTGCGAAGTGTATGCCTGCCCATAAAAGAGTGGGCGACTGCCATACTGCTCGCGACTGAGATATTCTCCCAGTGTGAAGATATCCTCAGGTGAGTTTTGGTCCATAGGCGGGTTGGCAGACGAGCGTATCACGATGAGTGCATAGCTTGAGTAGCCAATCATGAGCATGAGCATGCATAGTAGTGATGTGTTTTTTATTCTGCTGCTTATCCATGCCACGCCTTTGCGCTTAAAGTTGAGCACTACCCACAGAATGGCCAGCACGATAATGCCGATTATCACCGAACTCAATCCATGACCGTAGAAGGGAATGCCGAGCATGGCCACCGATAGCAGGAATGCGATATTCTGTCGCTTCTCGTTAGTATCGCTATAAGTCTCCCTGATAGCCCAGATGATGCATGCTATGAGTAGGAAGATATATATGATCTCTCCGGTATTGAAAGGCATGCCGAGTACGTTTACAAATAAGAGTTCAAACCATCCGCCCACTCTCACGATGCCTGGCACCACTCCATAGAGCACGGCAGCCAGTATGACTATAGACACGCCGAGGGCAGCCAATGAGCCCTTGAGGTCTTTGTTTGAGTCTTTTGTGGGAAATCGCTTGTAGTAATAGACGAGCACTATGGCTGGCAGACACAGCAGGTTGAGCAGGTGAACGCCTATGGATAGTCCGGTCATATACATGATAAGCACGAGCCATCTGTCGCTGTGTGGCTCGTCGGCATGGTCTTCCCATTTGAGGATGAGCCAGAACACCACGGCTGTGAATGCCGATGAATAGGCATACACCTCTCCCTCTACGGCGCTAAACCAGAAGGTGTCGCTGAATGTATAGATGAGTGCTCCCACCATTGCCGATGCCTCTATGGCTATGGTCTTGCCTATGGTCAACTCGTCCCATCGGTCAATGAGCAGTCGTCTTGTGAGGTGCGAGATGGTCCAGAAGAGAAAGAGGATGGTGGCCGCCGAGAGCAGTGCGCTCATAGTGTTTACCATTCGTGCCACCTGTGATGGGTCGCTGGTCAACTGCGAGAAGATGTTGGCAGTGAGCATAAAGAATGGTGCTCCAGGCGGGTGTCCGATTTCCAGTTTGTACCCTGTGGAGATAAACTCCGGACAGTCCCAGAAGCTGGCTGTCGGTTCGATGGTCGAACAATACACAAAGGCGGCAATGGCAAAAGCCAGCCATCCCATGATATTGTCTACGAGTCTAAATTGTTTCATCACTGTAATATAATACTGTTTTAATTATATGTGAATAAATTTGTTTGTTTTTTCAATATATGAATAACACTATTATTAGTGTTCTATTGTTTTCACATTTTGCAAAGATACAACAAATAGGCGGAGCACGTGTCTATTTCATTTTTTTTAACTCGTTATGCGTCCGTTTTCCACCCTAATTAGTCTCATATTGTATTGCATGTGGTTAACTATGGGGTTGTGAGTAACCATCACCACGGTGCTTTGCTGTCTCATGTTGTTGAGCAGTTCCATCATCTGTGTCTCTGCTGTATTGTCCATATATGTGGAAGGTTCGTCAAGCACGATGAGTTGCGGATTTGCCACCAGTGCCCTTGAGAGCAACACCCTTTGTAGTTGTCCGCCGCTGAGTTGTCCTATATGCTGGTTTGCTAAGTTGTCCACTCCCATCTGCCTCATGGTTTCCATCACCTGTTGCCTATCGTTGTGGTTGCATCCGCCCCAGAGTCGTCGGCATTGTGTGAGTCCTCCCATCACTGTGTCGAAAGCAGAGATGGGAAACTGCTTGTCTATATTGTTGTATTGCGGCAGATACCCTATGTTGAGATTCTTCACAGGCATGTTGTTTTGCCACATCAGCACCCGTCCCTCTATGGGTTTGATCAGTCCCATCATGGTGCGTATCATTGTGGTTTTGCCAGATCCGTTATGTCCCGTCACGAGCAGGAAGTCGTGCTCATGTATGTCTAAACATATATCCATGATTTTGGCCTTGCCGTTGTATCCTGCCGATACGTGGTCGAGAGAGAGTATCTTATTGGTTGTCATATTTTTGCGTTTATGCCTGCCTATGCTGTTGGTTATCGGTTATACCTATAAATTTCGTCGGCAATGGTTTTCATTTCCGTCACCCAGTCATAGTTGAGCGGGTTTATATATACTATGTGTGCCTGCATGGCATTGGCCACGTTTTGGGCATGCCTTTGGTCAAATTCCTTTTGCACCATCACCAGTTTGATTCCTGCTTTCTTAGCCTCGTTGATGGTTTTCATCTGGCTTTCGGGAGTGGGTTCCTTTCCCTCCTGTTCTATTGCTATTTGCCTGAGGTTATAGTCGTGTGCGAAATAGGTGAGTGATGGATGGAAGATTACAAATGCCCTATTGGTAAGTGTTTTTGTTTTGCTGCGAATATATTCGTCGGTGGCTTTGAAAATCTCTATGAGCGAATCTTTTCTATGTTTGAAATAGAGCGAGTCTTTTGAGTCTATTCTCACCACCTCTTGATAGATTTTTTCTGCTATGTTCATCATGTTTCGTGGCGATGTCCAAGTGTGTGGATCCTGCCCGTCTGCCACAGTCATGACTTCTGCTATGGTGGTAGATGGAATGTTTTGTTTTATCCTTCCTTTCCATGCTTTTTCGAATCCCAGTTGTCCGGCCATCACTATCAGTGGGCATTTTTCAAGTTGTGCCATCTGCCTTGTTGTTGGTTCGTATGTTTCTGGGTTGTTGCCTTTGGTCACTATGGTCATCACCTCCATGCGCTCTCCGCATATTCCCTCTGCCACATACCTGAGTGGTTCTATGCTCACTGCAATGATTTGTCTATCATTGCCGTTAGTGGTAGCCTTGTCATGAGAGCATGATGAGAGGTTTACCACTATGCTGGTGCCGAAGAGCAGGATGAGATATCGTACCACCTTACCTATGGTAACGCTGAGCAGCACTATGGTCCATCGTGCCCTCATCAGTCCGAGTGTCACTGTAATGGCACTGCCCATGAGCGGTACTACGGCCAGCAGTCCCATCCATGCACCCTTACCTTCCATAAAACGCATAGTTTTGTCTATGTCTTCTTGCTTGATATGCAGATACTTATGTATCCATTTCACCTTGCCCAGGCGTCCCATGCAATAGTTAAACATGCTGCCTGCCACATTGCCTATGCTACCCCATACAAAAAGTCTCACGGGGTCTGCACCCACGGCCAGTAGACCGAGCATGACAGCCTCGCTTGGGAATGGGAAGAAGCTGCCGGCAAGAAAAGCCGACACAAGCATGCCATACATGCCATAGTTTACAAGTATATCTATGATTGCGTCCATATTTGAAATGCTGAGTGATTGTTATGCCTAATAATGCAAGATGTTACAGCAGCCACAAGTTAATTTGTGCCAATACGATCAGTGCCACCGTTATCATGATGAAAGCCATGTTGGTTATCTTGGTATTTGTGAGCGCAATGAAATGCCCCATGAGTGGACTGATGCATATTATCATGAAGATGAGAATGTGGTCGAAGGCTATTGTGTGTATGACCATGACCACCATTGCTGCAATCCACATGGTGATAAATGAATAGAAGAGCATGCGCGTTTTTATTTTGTCGTTAACCGATGAGCGCACAAAATGTATGCTGCCTATTATGCCCAAGGTCACGGTGGCAGCCAGGGCAGTCCATCGCCTTATATCTATGCCTTCAATGTCTGCCACATGTGTAAAGTCTACCACAGTGTATAGTTGCTGCCATGTATGATGCACATCTCCTGTTGCTATCAGCACTGGCAGTGCAAACCAGTATGGCATGGTCAGTCCCATGAGTGATGCCAGGAATGTGCGTATACTCCATGATCTCAGGCATGCAGCCATTACCAGCCAGTATGCTACTGCCATCCACAGCATCTGCGGCGATACCATGGTGGCCAGCCCCAGTCCGAGGAATGAGTAGAAAGACCATCCTGCAGCTTTTGGGTCCTGATAGGTATGAAACAATGTGGTTAGCGATACCATTATGCACACGGCAGTGAGGCCCACGGGTTGGTCTACAAAGAGGAAGAGAGTGCAAACCGTGAGCATGAGCATTGAGCACGACACCATTCGGCTGAATATGCGTATGAGTGCATTAGTATTGTTGAGTTCCACCATAAGGTATACCGCCACCACATAGCACGCCAACGGCAACCAGTGCCACTCTTGCGTTTTGATATCCATGGCCACCCACATCAGCATTGCGTAGATGGTAGTGACGGGCAGTGCAAACCGGCTGCCCGCCACTTTATTCTGCAGTCGTTTAGACATTTAAAGGTCTTTGCCAATATCCTTGCGGAAATATTTTCCTGTGAACTCAATCTTGCTGGCTTCAGTGAAAGATTTCTGCAATGCATCATCCTTGTCGGCACCATAGGAACTCACTGCTATCACACGTCCTCCTGCGGTCACTGTCTCGCCCTTGTCATTTCTGGTTGTGCCCGCATGGAATACGATGCTGCCTTCTATGCTGTCGGCACCGCTGATCACGTATCCTTTCTTGTATTCCTGTGGATATCCACCACTTACGAGCATCACGCATACGGCAGCACGTGGGTCGAATTCTATTGCGCGTTGGTCCAAATTACCTTCTGCCACCCCCTCCAGCAGGTCTACGAGATCACTTTTGAGTCTGAGCATCACACTCTCGGTCTCTGGGTCGCCCATGCGGCAGTTATACTCTATCACCATTGGTTCGCCATCTACGTTGATAAGTCCGAAGAAGATAAAACCCTTATAGTCAATGCCTTCTTCTGCCAGCCCATCCACGGTGGGTTTAATGATGCGATTTTCCACTTTGTCCATCCATTCCTTGGTGGCAAAAGGCACAGGAGTCACGCTACCCATTCCACCTGTGTTGAGGCCAGTGTCGTGTTCGCCTATTCTCTTATAGTCCTTGGCCTCGGGCAGTATCTTATAGTTTTTGCCGTCGGTGAGCACAAACACTGAGCATTCTATGCCGCTGAGGAATTCCTCTATCACTACCTTTGCCGATGCGTTGCCAAACATGCCGTCAAGCATCTCTTTGAGTTCCTTCTTGGCCTCTTCGAGGGTAGGTAGTATGAGCACCCCCTTGCCAGCACACAGTCCGTCGGCTTTCAGCACGTATGGTGCCTTGAGTGTCTCAAGGAAAGCCAATCCCTCGTTGAGGCTGTTGCCGTCGAAAGTTTCATATCTGGCTGTAGGAATATTGTGTCGCTGCATGAATCGTTTGGCGAAATCCTTTGATCCTTCCATCTGTGCACCCTCTTTAGAAGGACCAATCACTGGTATGTGAGCTATGGCTGTATCATTGCGGAAATAGTCGTAGATGCCTTTTACCAGTGGGTCTTCGGGTCCCACCACCACCATGTTTACATCATTGTCTAAACAGAAAACCTTGATGGCATCAAAGTCGGTGGCTTTGATGTTTACGTTTTCGCCGCATTGGTCTGTACCAGCATTTCCTGGCGCAATATATAATTTATTTACCTTTTCGCTCTGTGCTATTTTCCATGCGAGGGCATGCTCACGCCCGCCGCTGCCTAATAATAGAATGTTCATAGTTGTATTATATATAATGTGAAAAAACTGTCTTGCTTCTTTCTTTTATTTGAATAATTATCAGTTGCTTATTTGAGGTAGTCGTCAAAATAGCGAGTTATGCGTTCATGCAGGTGCACGCTTTTGTGTCCCATCATGTTATGTCCCTCTCCGGGGTAGACATAGAAGTCGGGTTGTGTACCTTTTTCGCTGCATGCGTTTAGAAACATCAGAGCATGCTGTGGCACCACCACATCATCGTTCATGCCGATGATAATCTGCAGGCGTCCTTTCAGGTTGCCGGCTTTCTCTATGAGGCTGGTTTGCTTGTATCCCTCGGGATTGTCCTGTGGGGTGTCCATATATCTTTCGCCATACATTACCTCATACCATTTCCAGTCAATCACGGGTCCTCCTGCCACTCCCACTTTAAACACGTCGGGATAGTGGGTCATCAGCGATATGGTCATAAATCCGCCATAACTCCATCCGTGCACGCCCAGTCGGTCGGCATCCACGTATGGCAGCGACTTTAGAAACTCCACCCCCCTCATCTGGTCTTTCATCTCTTCCTGACCGAGGTGGCGGAAGGTGACCTGCTCAAACTCTCTGCCTCTGTCGCTCGATCCTCTATTGTCGAGAATGAAGAGCAGGTATCCTTTCTGTGCCATATATGTCTCCCAAGAGCGGCTGTTGTAGTGCCATCCAGCCTCCACATTGCGCACACCTGGTCCGCCATATACGTATACTATTGTGGGGTATTTCTTATTAGGGTCAAAATCCACTGGTTTCACCATTCTGTAATAAAGGGTTGTGGAATCATCGTCGGCCTTTATTGTGCCGCACGAATAATCTGGCACCTTATAGCCCTGCCATGGGTTGTCGGCCTTGAATATGGTGGTTCCCTTGCCGTTGTCGGTGCTCACAATGGCAATATTGCGTGGCACGTCGGGCTCCTGCCATGAGTCTATCACCATGCTACCCGAAGCCGAGAGGGCACTGCTGGGCATTGTGGTGGTGGCGCTGCGTGCATGCAGTCCCTTGCCGTTGTCTAATGGTGTGCGTTTGCCGTTGTCTATGCTCACGGCATAGAGGTTGTTTTGTATGTCGCTGGCCTCTGTAGACAGGATAATGGCTGACTTTTTCTTGGTATTGAACCCCAGCAGTTGCAGTGCGTTCCATTTCCCCTGTGTTATCTGCCTCACCATATTTCCTTCGATGTCATAGAGATAGAGATGGTTATATCCGTCTCTATCGTTTAGCATCACAAAATATCTGTTGTCCCATGGCAGGAATGTGATGGGAGTCATGGGGTGCACATATTTGTCGTGATGGTCGTGTATGAGGGTACGTATTTTCTTGCCGGTGGTGGCATCGTATGCCGAGAGCCACGAGTCGGTTTGGTCGCGGTTTACATCTATCATATAAATGGTTTGGTTATCGGGGCTCCATGAGATATTGGTAAAATATCTGTCGGTAGGGTCGCCGGCGTCCACCCATATTGTTTTCTTTGTGTCTATGTCGTAGATGCCCACGGTCACCTTATGGCTTGTCATTCCAGCCATGGGGTATTTGTCGGGCATGTGTTCTGCCTCGCGGGCAAAGGTATTAACTTGTGGATAGTCGGTCACCATTGTTTGGTCCATGCGGTAGAAAGCCAGTCGTTTGCCGTTGGGGCTCCAGAATGTGCCTTTGTAAATGCCGAACTCATTGCGGTGCACACTTTGTGCGTATACTATCTCGCGGCTGCCGTCGGTGGTAACCTGCTGTCTGTTACCCTGTGCGTCGGCCACCCACAACTGGTTGTTATCCACGTATGCCACTGCCCTCGACACGCTGTTCCAGTCGCTGTGGCTTTCATCCTTGCATATCTGGTTCCACACTACTGTTTTCTTTTTCCAGTCATACAGCAGTCGCTGCCTGCTTGTCTTGGCCAGCACGAGAGTTTTGCCAGGATAGGGGCATTGTATGTAGAGGCACGAGCGCAGAGTGTCGCCATCCAGTGCCTTTGTAATGTCGTCGTTGGTGGCAATAGATGTTTTCTTGCCTGTTTTGATGTCTATGGTGCCGAAGTCCTCCACATCCTGATATATAAGTTTCTCTCCCCACCATGTGAGATACATGTTGCGTGGAATCATGTTGCGGTAGTTGTTGCCGCCGAAGTTGAGGTCTTCTAATGTAAACTGCTTATCTTGTGCCATTGTCATAGTAGACATAGCGGCCAGCACTGCTATGAGTGCCAGCCGTATATATGATCTGTTAGTCGTCATAGTTGTCAAATCTGTTATTGCTGTTGCCGCGTCGTGTTGTGTCTTTGCCAAATCGTTTGCCTGATCGGTCAAAGTGCTCGTGTCCTCCTCTATTGTCGCGGTTGCGATATCCTTTGCCTTTGTTGTCGCGGTCGCGATATCCTTTGCCTCTGTTGTCGCGGTCGCGATATCCCTTGTCGCCATATTCCTCTCTGTCCTTCTTTCTTGTGTTACGCTCTCGTTTGTCGTTGTCTTTGTTCATAAACGAGAGTTCGCGAGTATGGAATTTAAATGAGCGTATGTCTCCCAGTTCGTTTTCTTCTGTCTCCTCCAGTCGTTTTTTAAACTCTCTATTTTTCTTAAATCGGTGTCTGTCTGCCATCTGTTTCTTCTCTTCCTCGGTTTTCACTATGCCACCCTCGCTGCGGAAATCCTTAAATTTACCATCGAAGATTTGGTATTTTCGCAGTTCGCATTCGAGCGACCCATTATAGAGAGGAGTTTTGATAGAAGGTTTCAGTCCTATTTGGTCAAAGCATTCCTGCCTGTAGCTCAATATCCATGCATCATTGTTGAGGAACTGGTGTTTGAGTCTCTCTCCAATCATTTTGTATGTCTCCAGCAGGTTTGGGGTAGATATTCTCTCGCCGTATGGTGGGTTGGTCACCATGATGGCCTTTTCGGCAGGCTGTGTGAAATTCTTGAAGTCGGCCTCTTTCACCGTTATGTCAGCAGATAAACCTGCTGCTTTTACGTTCATGATGGCGGTGTTGACGGCTTTGATGTCTACATCGTAGCCGTATATATGATGTTTAAACTCCCTCTCCTGCGAGTCGTCGTTATAGATGGCATCAAAGAGGTCGGCATCATAGTCGTTCCATTTCTCAAATGCAAACTCCTTGCGAAACAGTCCCGGAGCCATGTTGCGTGCTATGAGGGCTGCCTCGATGAGCAGTGTGCCCGAGCCGCACATGGGATCAATGAAATCAGTCTCTCCCTGCCATCCTGTCATGAGTATCATTCCCGCAGCCAGCACCTCATTGAGTGGTGCCTCCACGCTCTCCTGTCTGTAGCCGCGTCTGTGCAGGCTCTCGCCGCTTGAGTCGAGAGAGAGGGTGCAGTTGTTTTCTGCTATGTGAATATTCAGTCTGATATCAGGATTAGTCACGCTGATGTTTGGTCGTGAGCCCGTTTTCTCTCTAAACTGGTCCACTATGGCATCCTTGATTTTGTATGCCACAAACTTTGAGTGTCGGAATTCCTCTGAGAATACTACAGAGTCAACGGAAAAAGTGCGGGTGTTGTCGAGATATTCTGTCCAGTCAATCTTCATAACCTCATCATACACCTCGTCGGCGGTGTTGGCCTTGAAATGTCTGATAGGTTTGAGTATGCGTATGGCCGTGTGCAATTGCATGTTGGCCCTATACATCATTTCCTTGTTGCCAGTGAAAGACACCATGCGTCTTCCTATCTGCACGTTGTTTGCTCCCAGTTGAGTCAATTCTTTCGCCAGTACAGGTTCCAGTCCCATAAACGTTTTGGCGATGAGTTCAAATTCGCGTTCCATTTGGTTTTTATGATAATGAAAATATTATTCCTTACGTTTTTTTGCAGTGTTAGGTTCCATGTCTTGTGTTACCCATATATTAGCACCCACCGTGCATCCACGTCCTATGGTCACGCGCCCCAGTATGGTAGCATTGGAGTAGATGATCACATCGTCTTCGATGATCGGGTGGCGGGCAATGCCCTTTATGGGATTTCCTTCGTCGTCGAGTGGGAAACTCTTTGCGCCCAGGGTTACACCCTGGTACAATTTCACGTTATTGCCGATAATGCATGTGGCACCTATCACCACACCAGTGCCGTGGTCTATAGTGAAATGATGTCCAATGGTGGCTCCAGGGTGTATGTCTATGCCTGTTTCTGAGTGGGCCATCTCGGTAATGATCCTTGGTATGAGTGGCACTCCCAGCAGGTGCAGTTCATGTGCCACACGATAGCATGTGAGTGCCTTGATGGCGGGATAGCATGAGATGACCTCTGCGGTGCTAACTGCTGCAGGGTCGCCCTTATATGCAGCCTCCACATCTGTGGCCAGTGTGGCCCTGATGTCGGGCAGTCGCTCCACAAAGCGTGTCGAGAGCATGGCTGCTTTTTGGCGGCATTCATGGTCGTGCTCACCATTGTCGCTGCAACCATTGCACGAAAAGCACAGACCGGCCATGATCTGGTCGGAAAGCAATTTATGCAGCCTCTCCACGCATACTCCAATATGATATTTCAATGTATGGATATTAACTGAAGAGGTACCGAAAAAACCAGGAAAGAGAATGGCTCTGGCAAGCGATATGATTTCTGTCAGTGCCGTGCCCGATGGCAGTGGGTTTCCTTCGCGGTGCTGGTGAAACAAACCCTTTATGGACTCGGGTTGCGATAACTGCTCTACCGTCCTGGCAAGGGTAGATGTAAACTCTGGTTGCATCATTGTTGTTGTATCCGTATCTTTTGGCTGCAAAGTTATAATAAAAATCCGAGAAATCAGAAAAAAGTGGCCATTTTATTTTGTCTTTTGCGAAATAAGTGATAACTTTGCGCCGAATACATCCTAAGATAGCGAATATTACTACTATGATAACCATGAACGCAATAGCGGGTCATCTGCAAACCTACGGGTTGATATGGGTAACATTGGTGGGAGTACTTGGTGCCCTCATCCTGTGGTTGATGTGGCAGTATCGCAGACGCAAAGCCATTAACGAGGAGATTGAATTAGCGTCGGGATTGTGCACCAATAGCATTGAGCATGAAATGGTGCTTAGGGCCATACGGCTCAGCACCTGGCGCTTGGATGTAGACACGGGCAATATCATCTACGGACCCGACTATCGTGAGTCTCCCTTGCATCATGAGGGAGAGATTCTTAAAAACTATCATGATATAAACTCTTTTATCATGCCCGAAGATGCCGATCGTGTGATTGGCGACCTTGAAGCTCTATGCCAGGGTAGGATAGACGATATACACCATTCTTATCGCACCAGGGATAATAATGAGCGTGGATATAGTTGGCATAGTTCCATGGCTATAGTGGCGGAGAGACATACTGATGGCACACCAAGCGTAATAGTGGGCACATCTCAATGCATAGACCAGCAGAAGAATATGGAGGCCGAACTCATAGATGCACGCAATAGCGCACTTGAAAACGACCGACTCAAATCAGCCTTCCTTGCCAGCATCAGCCACGAGGTGCGCACTCCGCTTAATGCCATAGTAGGATTTTCAGAGGTGCTCACCCAAGTGGATGATCCCATTGAGCGCCAGCGCTATATGGAGATAATCCGCAAAAATAATCATCAACTTCTTTCGCTCTTCGATGAGATGGTTGTTATGTCGAAGGCAGAGGCCACTGGCGACAGGCGACAGGCAGAAAAGAAACCATTTGCGTTAGTTGAACTCATACGCAGTTTGGCTGCCGACAGTCGTTGTGCAAATATCAATGAAAAGATTGAGGTGAAATGCCGGTGCAATGATGATAGTCTGATGCTCGTCAACGACAAGCGTATGTTGGCGGAGGTATTGCGCCATTTCCTCGCCAATGCTCTGAAGTTCACGCGTGAGGGAGAGGTGGTCATAGGCTATCGTGTTCTCGACGATGGAAACGTGCGCATATTCGTCAGCGATACAGGCATAGGCATCTCTGAGGAGGAGCAGAAGCATATCTTCGACCGTTTTTACAAGATAGACACCTTTGTGCCTGGCATGGGGTTGGGGTTGTCTATCTGTCGCACCAATGCCTTCCTCATGGGTGGTAATGTAGGAGTAAAGTCATCCCCCGGAGTCGGTTCCACCTTCTGGATTGATATGCCGAAATAACAAAGCTGCATGCCGAAATATCCATAGCACATTTCTGATATTAACTATTTCATAAGAGTCATATAATTTGGATAGTCTAACCATCCAAATAAATGAGAGTATGTCAGTTGCTTCCAACACACTCTCATTATCAAAAACTAAAATTACTTAACTTGCCAAATTAGTTAACTAAATCCCAAAACAATCTTTTTACTACTTAAACCTAATACCTGAATATTACTACTTAACCTAAAAATTCTTGCAATTTATTATATTACTAATATTACTAACTAAAACCTTTCTGTTGTTGGCGGCATTGCCAGCTATCTTGGTTCAAATGTTCTGACTGGCGTCTTGCTGCTGATGTCAGAAGTACCATTTATAGTGCTAATGTCTGTAGAATCATTGCTGATACTATCGTTTGAGCTGCGTGTCATCTTCTGACTGTAATACCAACAGTCACACCAATCATCGTCCCATCCCCAATAGTAGTTGTCATAGTCGTGCGAGTAGTCTACTGTTTTGCGCAGACGGAAATGGAGTGCATCGTTGCGGTCGTTGTATATTACTCCCGAGAAATAACTTCCTCCGAGACTATAGTCGTATATATCTACAAATCCACCGTCTTCTATGAAGTGTATGCGTATCACCCCATTGCTTACGTTCCAGCGTATGTGGTTGGCATGATAGTCCCAAGGAGCATTGCTGTAGTAGTCTACCCAGTATCCCGAGCCAGATGTATAATGGCATGGGTCGCGGTCGAAAGCCAGATTGGAATAAGATGCATCATAGCGATGACCATTATAATAACTGGTTACATACATCTGTCCTTCCCATTCGCCCCAAAGGGTGTCGGCAATGAGCACGTCCTCGTCGCAACTGGTCATCGACAGTGTCATCAGAGCCATTATCATCATTGTGATATAAGTATTCAACTTTTTCATAGTCGTATGTGTTTAATGGTTATACATCTTGTTGTTTCTTTCTGTGGCAAAGATACTACAAATAAAAATATGTTGCATGGTGGTTTTTCATATTGTGCGATAGGAAAAACCCTATAGATAATATGGATAATGCCCAATGGGGAGCATGGCGATGTGTTTGATAGGACCCCTAAAAAGAGCAGAAGAAAGACGAAAACAGAGAGAGAAATGTTCAAATGTTCAAATGTTCACTGGTACCATTTTTCCACATGCAGGCGCGTACATTATTATATAACTCAAGTTTCTCAAGTTGAATCAGAGAATAAGCGCAAGCGTTCAAGGCACGCCCCGAAGGGGCAACGAGCACATAGCCCAGGGCATCGCCCTGGGTGTGATGAAGCGATGAAGTGCGACCTGAAGGGGCAAAAGCATTATCGTGCAAGCGTTTATAGAGACGCTTTTGCCCTTTCAGGGCGCGATAGCGGTGGCTAATCTACCCAGGGCGATGCCCTGGGCTATGCGCTTGCTGGGCCTTCAGCCCGCTCCTTAAACGCTTGTCAGCTACAAGTGAACACTTGAGAAACTTGAATTATATAAGAGATACCCCTCCCAATGGTGCAACTAATACAGGCAATATCAATATCAACTATGACGAAGGGGTATTTGAGAATATGCTCGATGATGGAGAGTAACCAGTATCTGTTAGGCCTTTGGGGGAGATTTTACCATAGCCGCATATCTTACAATCGAAGATAAAACAGAGAGTATATGGATATCAATCGTACCATGGTAAGTGTGCTGCTGGCTGGAACCCCAGTTCAGGTGGTACCAGAGATATCACTGCCGAGATGTTTAGTCTTGATAGTAAAAGGTGAGGAGCGTGGAATGTAAAAACCTCCTATATATATAATGTACGCGCCTGTATGTGGAAAAATGGTGCCAGTGAACATTTGAACATTTTATAGGGTATACAGTTTGGTGTAAATAATCAGATACCCTGGGTAACCTTGTATAGCGGGCTGAAAGCCCAGTGAGCGCATAGCCCAGGGTAGAGCGAAGCGACACCCTGGGATGTTAGGGTACAAGAACAATTGTTGTTAGGGTACAAGAATAGTTATTCTTGTGGTATAAAAACAGTTATTCTTAGGGTACAAGAACAGTTATTTTTAGGGTACAAGAATAACTGTTGTTAGGGCATAAGAACAACTGTTGTTAGGGTATAAGAACAACTGTTGTTAGGGTACAAGAAAAACTGTTGTTAGATTTTCTTTTCACTCTTGGACACTCTTGTACACTCTTGTACACTTGGGTCTTTGGGGAATTTGTATCTTTGCAGCGTGATAATTAGGGTATGAGTATGTTTTAAGATGCCGCGATATGATTTTCGTCTATATCACCACTTTTCATGCGCCATTAGCTATTAATATACAGATTTTGTGTTCTATTTTTCTTTAAGGAAAACAAAATATATTAAAAAGTTTTTGGGTTTCAATAAAAATGTATAACTTTGCAGCACGTGTATATGAATGTGAACGAATGATTATATGAGGATACTTTTTATCCGGAGAGGGCGTGACTACTCGCCCAATTCGGCAGAAAAGGATGCCGAGATATTACATAAGGTAAGTATGCAACTCGGTAATCATGGCCACGAGGTGACGCTTGCAGACGAAAATGAGGCAAGCAGAATCATTCGTAGCTATGATTGTGTTGTGTCTATGTCAAGGGATGCACACACACTTCAGTTGCTTCAGGATGTTCACAACAATGGCACGCTCGTGATAAATAATCCCCAGGCGGTGATGCTCGCTGGCAAACGTAAGGAGATAAGCAAACGGCTGAGCAGGGCAGGGGTGACCACAGCACCCGCTCATGGCAACCACGGCTATTGGGTGAAGAAAGCCACGGGATGGAGCATGACAGCCAAGGATGTGATGTTTGCCCAAGACCGCAGCGAGGCAGACAGCATTGCCACAGAGATGAAAGCAAACGGAGCAGAGGATGTGGAAGTGACAGCCCATGTGGTTGGCGACCTCGTGAAATTCTATGGAGTGAGGTCTACAGGCTTTCTACGTACATACTACCCCGGCGACGACCGCCAATGGAAATTTGGTGACGAAGAGCGCAATGGGGTGCCGCAGCATTATGACTTCGGCAATCAGATAGCCATAATGGCCGAAAAGGCAGCAGAAGCCACGGGGCTTGATGTGTATGGCGGCGACTGCATAGTGAACAGTAGCGGGAATGTGACCGTTATAGACTTCAATGATTGGCCCAGCTTTTCACGCTGTGCCGACGAGGCTGCCGAGGCCATAGCTCAGCGCATAATGACAATGGCAGGGCAGAAAAAACAACAGAAAAAAGAATACGTATGATAGATAAATCAGACATTAAAGGATTAATCTTTGACTATGGTGGCACCCTCGACACTGGTGGATGCCACTGGGGCAAGAGGATATGGCACGGATATGAGCATGCCGGAGTGCCCGTGAGCGAAGAGATGTTTCGCCAGGCATACGTATATGCCGAAAGGGAACTGGCCAAGAATCCTATCATACAGTCTGACTATACTTTCTATATGACCCTCAAGACTAAGGTGGCCATACAGATGGAATATTTGGCAAGAGAGGGATGCAATATCAGGGCCGAGCAATGGTTGAACCCCGTGGTCGACGCTCTCTATGAGAAAACACGACAGGAAACCAAGCGGAGTGTGGATACCATAAAATGGCTCAGCAAACGCTATCCCATGGTGCTGGTGAGCAATTTCTATGGAAACATCCATACAGTGCTCAGCGAGATGGGATTCGACGGATACTTCAGCCAAGTGATAGAGTCGGCAGTGGTGGGAGTGCGCAAACCAAATCCAGAGATCTTCATCCTCGGAGTGAAAGCCTTGGGCATGGATGCCGACAATACCCTGGTGGTGGGCGATAGTTACGACAAGGATATAGTGCCTGCCCACCAGGCTGGATGCCATACCGTGTGGATACAAGGAGAACCCTGGACAGAGCAACCCATTGAGGGCAACGGGGTGGCAGACGCGGTGATAACAGAATTAGAGGAACTCACAACAATACTCTGACAGCCGCATCATTATCGCAGACAACCGATACATATATAGGGAAATAGCATTGATTTAAATATTATAACGCTATACATTAATAAATAAACTGATGAAACAAACAAATGTTAAACCAGCCGATGGTAAGCTGGGTATCATGGTGGTAGGCTGCGGAGCAGTTGCCACTACATTCATGACAGGTGTTTTCATGACCCGCAAAGGTTTGGCAAAGCCCGTGGGCTCGATGACACAGTATGACAAAATCAGAATTGGTAAGGGTGCCGACAAGAAATACCTGCACTATGCAGATATCGTGCCACTGGCAAAACTCGACGACATCGTGTTTGGAACATGGGATGTGTATCCACAAAACGCCTATCAGGCTGCCATGTATGCCGAAGTGCTCAAGGAAAAAGACATCAACCCAGTGAAGGATGAACTCGAGGCTATCAAACCTATGAGGGCCGCTTTCGATAAGAACTATGCCAAGCGACTGGATGGCGACAATGTCAAGGATTGCAAGGACAGATGGGATATGGTGGAGCAACTGCGCCAGGATATCCGTGACTTCAAGGCTGCCAACAACTGTAGCCGTATCGTAGTGATCTGGGCTGCCAGCACCGAGATATATGTGCCAGTAGACGAGAAGATACATGGTTCTGTAGAGGCTCTCGAGGCTGCCATGAAAGCCGACGACCGTGAGCATATCGCTCCTTCCATGTGCTATGCCTATGCAGCACTCAAAGAGGGTGCTCCTTTCATCATGGGTGCTCCTAACACCACTGTAGACATTCCTGCAATGTGGGAACTGGCAGAACAGACCAAGATGCCAATAGCAGGCAAGGACTTCAAAACAGGACAGACACTGGTTAAGAGTGGTTTCGCTCCTATTCTCGGCACACGCTGCCTCGGACTCAGCGGATGGTTCTCAACCAATATCCTGGGAAATAGAGACGGACTCGTGCTCGATGAGCCTGCTAACTTCCATACCAAAGAGGTGAGCAAACTCTCAACCCTCGAGACCATTCTCAAACCAGAACTGCAGCCCGACCTCTATGGCCATGGCAACGACGAAGACACACAGTACTATCATAAAGTGCGCATCAACTATTACCCACCACGCAACGACAACAAGGAGGGATGGGATAATATTGATATCTTCGGATGGATGGGATATCCAATGCAGATCAAGATCAACTTCCTCTGCCGCGACTCTATCCTGGCAGCACCTCTGCTGCTCGACCTTACACTGCTCAGCGACCTGGCAGCACGCGCCGGACGCTATGGCATACAGAGATTCCTGAGCTTCTTCCTCAAAGCTCCTATGCATGACTATACCAAGGGAGAGGAACCTGTTAACAACCTCTATCAGCAATACACCATGCTCAAAAACGCTATTCGCGAAATGGGCGGTTACGAGGCTGACGAAGAGATTGACTAATTAATTGATGAAAAAACACAGTATTTTTTTATTGTTGCTGATATCGGCATTGCTCGTAGTGGCAATGCCGATAAAGGCACAAATTTCAGGATATATCATAGATGCCGAAAATGGCGATAGCATACCCTTTGCAAGCGTTATATACAAAGGGCATGGCGTGGCCGTGGCATCAAACATAGGTGGACGCTACTCTATAGCCAGACACAACGGGTGGCAACTCACATTCAGCGCCGTGGGATATGTGTCGAAAGTGGTAGACGTGACAGCAAAAACACCATCAAAACTCATTGTCAAACTCAAACCCGACAACAAAATGCTCAAAGAGGTGACAGTGAGAACAAAGAAAAAGAAATACAGCCGCAAGAATAATCCCGCGGTCGAATTGATGCGCAAGGTGATAGACAGGAAAAAGAAAACAGACCTTGACAACCGTGATTTCTACCAATATAACAAATACCAGAAAATCACACTCGCAATGAATGATATCACTGCCGACACACTCAACTCACCACGATTCAAAAACAGACCATGGCTCAAAGACCAAATAGAGAAATGCCAGTATAACAACAAACTCATACTGCCTATCTCCGTGGATGAAACAGTGACGCAAAAGATATATCGCAAAGACCCACACAACGAGAAATCAATAGTCAAAGGGCAAAACTCATCGGGTGTCAATGACCTCTTCCAAACGGGAGACATACTCACAACTATTCTCAAAGACGTCTTTACAGATGTCAATATCTATGACGACCAGGTGAGACTGCTACAGTATCCCTTTACGTCTCCCATAGGAAAGAATGCCATAGGATTCTACAGATTCTATATCGAAGACACACTATATCTCGACAAAGACAAGTGCATACATCTCCATTTCCTGCCCAACAACCAGCAGGACTTCGGATTCAGGGGAGATATCTATATACTCGACGACTCATCATACCAGGTGAAGAGATGCGAACTCTTCATACCCAAGAAGAGCGATGTCAACTTTGTTGAAAACCTTACCGTATTGCAGGAGTTCACGCAACTGCCCGACAGTTCATGGGTGCTCACCACCGATGATATGGTGGCAGAACTCAAACTGGCAAGCTGGATACAGAGAGCTATAGTGATACGCACCACACGCATGAGCGACTATGCCTTTGATCCTCTGCCCAAGCAACTCTTCAAGGGTAAGGCGCGTGAGGTAAAAGAGGCTGACGCCATGATGCGCGATGAGGCTTTCTGGAACCAGTACCGACAGGTGCACCTCACCCAAAGCGAGAGCCGTATGGATGCCTTCGTAAACAACCTGCAGCAGATAAAGGGATTCAAATATATAATCTTTGGAGCGAAGGCTTTCATTGAGAACTTTGTGGAAACGGGTAACCCAAGCAAGGTAGACATCGGACCTATCAACACCATGATTACAAGCAATTTCGTTGATGGTACCCGACTCAGAGCCAGTGCGCAGACAACAGCAAAACTGCATCCGCATATATTCCTGAGTGGATATTATGCTTACGGCACCAAGACAAATAATCATTACTATAAGGGAGACTTCATCTATTCGTTTAACAAAAAGGAATATCTGCCAAGGGAGTTTCCTAAGCGCACTCTCACCTTCAGTTCCTCTTACGATGTCTGCTCACCGTCTGACAAGTTTATGAAGACCGACAAGGATAACGTGTTTACGTCTTTCAAGTGGACGAATGTAGACAAGATGATGTTTTACAACAAACAATCAATCACCTATGAGCGCGAGGAAGACTGGGGATTCAAGACCACTGCCTATATTAAAACAGAGGAAAACGAAGCATGCGGAAATCTGCATTTCAGACCGCTATCAACGGGTATAGACACCAAGATTAGAACAACGGAACTATATGCAGAACTGCGTTTTGCACCCGGTGAGACCTTCATCAATACCAAGCAGCGCAGACTGAAAATCAATCTCGATGCACCTGTGTTTACCGTAAGCCACACTCTCGGACTCAAGGATGTGCTCGGTGGAGACTACAGATACAACTATACAGAGGCAAGCATCTACAAGAGATTCTGGATGAACAGTTGGGGTAAGCTCGACTGCTATCTTCGAGGAGGAGTGCAGTGGAATCAAGTGCCATACCCGCTGCTATGCATGCCTGCCACCAACCTCTCGTATATCATCCAGGAGCAGACATTCCAGTTGATAAACAATATGGAATTCCTCAACGACCGATTTGTAAGTGCAGACGTGATGTGGGACTTCAACGGAAAACTATTCAACCGAATACCACTAATCAAGAAACTCAAATGGCGCGAGGTGCTGGGAGTGAAATGTCTCTGGGGTGACCTTAGCGACAAGAACAATCCATTACTCGAGCAAAACAAAAACAGCGACATACTCATGGCATTCCCCGACAGAAGCCATGTCATGGACCCCAAGACACCATACGTGGAACTGGTGGCTGGCATTCATAATATCTTCAAAATTGTGCATATCGAATATACAAGACGAATGAACTATCATGACTATCCTGGTGTGCACAAAGACGGTGTTAGGTTTATGGTAAGAATGACATTCTAATATTATCTATTATGAAATACGCGATTATTGCAGCAGGCGAAGGCAGCAGGCTCGCCCAGGAGGGAATAAAAAGTCCGAAACCATTGGTAGAGGTGGGTGGAGAGAAACTTATAGACCGACTCATCAGAATTTTTATGGACAACGATGCTGATGAAATCATAGTGATATGCAACGACATATACAAAGAGGTGGGCAAGCATCTCAAGGATATACAGCAAAACGGACTCAATGGTAACGAGGTGCCACTGACCATTGTGGTGAAAACCACGCCCAGTTCCATGCATAGCTTCCATGAGATTAGTCGCTATCTCAAGCACGGACCATTCTGCATGACCACCGTAGATACCATCTTCGACGAGGGTGAGTTCAAGTCTTACATCTCTGCTTTTGCTCAGGAGGCAGAAGCTGGCAATGCAGATGCCATGATGGGAGTAACAGACTATATAGACGATGAGAAACCACTCTATGTGGCCACGGCAGAGGATATGACCATCACGGCATTTCTCGATGAGTCAGACTCTTGCCGCTATATCTCGGGAGGCATCTATGGACTCACACCATCGGCCATCATAACCCTGGACAAGTGTATGGCGGAGAAACAGAGCCGCATGCGCAATTTCCAAAGGGCACTCATAGCAGACGGGCGCAAGGCTAAGGCATACGCTTTCAGCAAGGTGCTCGACATAGATCATGCCGAGGATATAGCCAAGGCTGAGGTTTTCTTAAACAAGTAATCCCAGTAAACAATTAATCCCAGCAAACAAGCAAACAAATAATCCAAGCAAAACAAACAAAACAGGATAACAAACAGGTATGGATATCAAGACTTTCAAGCAGATGCTCAGGGCATCATTCAAATCTGACGATACCGAGGAGACCATCGACGTGTATTTCACACGTCCCATCGGACTGGCTTTTGCCCTCCTCTGCAGAAAACTTAAGGTGACACCAAACATGGTCACATATCTCTCTATGGTGCTCGGCATAGCATCGGGAGTGATGTTCTATTATACTGACCTCACACACAACATAATAGGTATACTGCTACTTATGATGGCAAACTTCTGCGACTCTACCGACGGGCAGTTGGCACGCATGACAGGACAGAAAACCCTTATTGGACGCATGCTCGACGGATTCTCTGGCGACGTATGGTTTGTGGCCATCTATTTTGCCATTGTATTCAGAATATGGAACGACCCCATCCCGTTTACTGATGTCAACTGGGAGTGGTGGGGACTGCTCATGTGTGCCGTGGCTGGTATTATATGCCACTCCAAACAGTGCTCGCTGTCTGATTATTACAGGCAGATACACCTCTATTTCCTGCTCGGCAAAGAAGGAAGCGAACTCGATGATTCTGTGACACAGAAAGCCATCTATGACAACCTGCCCGAGAAAGGAGCTTTCTGGGATCACAAGTTCTATTTCAATTATTACCATTACTGCCGTTCACAGGAGAGCCGCACACCCAATTTCCAGCGTTTCTACAAGGCCGTGAAAGAGAAATATCCCAATGCCGCCGATATGCCGCAGCAACTCAGGGATGACTTCAGAAAGGGGTCGCTGCCACTGATGAAGTTTACTAACCTGCAGACGTTCAATTTCCGTGCCATCACACTTTATATCTCATGTCTCATAGGCATGCCGTATATCTATCCCATTGTGGAGATAACAGTCATGTCGGGAATGTATCATTATATGCATATTGTGCACGAGAGACTGTCTCAAAGGCTTTATATCAAGTATTTCGAGTCGGCTGCATAACCATAGATCATCTGCATAACAATAGATCGGCTGCATAACCATAGATCATCTGCATAGCAAATTAATCATCTGCATAACCACATGAACTCATATTATGACTAGACTACGATATATTTTTCTTTTGGCAGTCATGATAATTGCTATGGGGGCCAAGGCTCAACTCAACTCAGAATTGAGCACCGACACCAACAAATGGTATAACCGTATGCATACCATCACAGAGGTAACAGTGAGTTCAAAACGGCAGAAATATAGTAGAAAAAATAATCCCGCCGTTGAACTCATGCGCAAGGTGATAGCAGCCAAGAAGAGTCACGACATACATAATCATGACTATTTCCGCTATGACAGATACCAAAAGGTGATGCTGGCGGTGAATGATGTAAACCTCGAACGCATAGATAGCACCCTCATAGGCAAAATACCTAATGTGAAAAGCATGGTGGAACCTTGCTTCTTCAACAACAAGATGATACTGCCACTAACCTTCACCGAGACCGTTACAGAAACCTCATGGCGAAAGCATCCGTCGAAGGAACTGACGGTGACACGAGGGGAGCGCACAGAGGGGCTCACCACCATGTTTCATACTGGAGATATACTGGCGCAAGTGCTCAGGGATTTCTTTAAAGATGTGGATATCTACGACAACCAGATACACCTGCTGCACAACACCTTTACATCGCCAATAGGGCGAGATGCCATCGCATTCTATCGCTTCTTCATCATTGACACGCTCAATGTGGGCACCGACCGATGCGTGCATCTCCATTTCTCGCCAAACAATAGGCAGGACTTTGGTTTCAGTGGCGATATCTTCGTGCTCGACGACTCCTCATATCAGGTGAGGCGCTGTGTCATGAATCTGCCACGCCAGAGTGGTGTAAACTTCGTTGAACAGATGGCCATTAATCAGGAGTTTGTTATATTGCCCGACGGCAGCCGTGCCCTCACCACCGATGATATGGTGGTGGAACTGTCGTTATATGACTTTATAGACAAGGCCGTGGTGATACGTAACACCCGCAATACCAACCACTCTTTTGATGCCATTGCCGATGAGGCCTTTGATGACAAACGAAAGGTAGACAGCATCAAGGTGGCCAAGCAAAAGGATGACTTGTTTTGGCATGAGGTCAGACCATTGGCGCTCACCGAGAGCGAGAGTCGCATGTCGTCATTCTTTGAAAGCATGAAGAGCCATAGGTGGTATGCATGGGTGTCGACAGGACTCAAACTGCTCATCGAAAACTATATAGACACAGGCACAAAAAATCATCCAAGCAAGGTAGACATCGGACCTATCAACACCTTTGTATCTTCGAATTTCGTGGATGGACTGCGCACCAGGATAGGAGCACAGACTACCGCTCATCTTATGCCGCAATTCTTTCTCAAGGGCTATTATGCCCACGGATGGGACAGCAAGAAGGATTATTGGAAAGGCGAGGCCACATTTTCGCTCAACCGCAAGGAATATTCGCCAAATGAGTTTCCGATGCGCAATATCATCCTGTCTACATCCTATGATGTGTGCTCGCCTTCCGACAAGTATATGACCACCGACAAGGATAATGTGTTTACATCCATGAAATGGACGGATGTAGACATGATGATCTTTTCGCGCACAAACCAACTCAAGTTGGTGAGGGAGGAATACAGCGGTCTGAGAACCACATTGCAGTTGACCTCCTCTCACGATACACCATGCGGCGACCTAAACTATGTAACCCTCAGCAGGGCAGCAAAGGGCGACATGTCTTCTGAGATGCTCAAAACCACTGAGATAAAACTCGAACTGCGCTATGCGCCAGGAGAGAAGACCGTGGTTACCAAACAGAGGCGCAAGGCTCTCAATCATGAGGTGCCCGTGTTTACCCTCAGCCATGCCGTGGGAATAAACGGACTGCTTGGCGGACAATATAACTATAATATCACCGAAGCATCCTATTACCAAAGATACTGGCTCAACAGTTGGGGCAAACTTGATTTCTACCTCAAGGCAGGAGCGCAGTGGAACCAGGTGCCCTTCCCGCTACTTATCATGCCTGCCGCCAACCTCTCGTATATCATTCAGCCTGCTACGTTTAACCTTATTAACAATATGGAGTTTCTCAATGATAGGTATGCGAGCATAGATGCCGAGTGGGATATAAACGGCAAGATATTCAATCGTGTGCCATTGGTAAAGAAACTCAAATGGAGGGAGTATCTTGGTGTGAAGATGCTGTGGGGATATCTCACCGACAAGAATAATCCCTATCTCGAAGCAAATCGGGGTAGTGATATGCTCATGCAGTTTCCGCAGGGTTCCAATATCATGAATCCCGACAGACCATATATTGAAATAGTGGCAGGAGTGCATAATGTGTTCAGATTCTTCCGCATTGAATATGTGCGCCGCCTCAATTATCTCGACCTGCCCACAGCAGAGAAACACGGCATAAGGATTATGTTTAAAGCAAAATTCTAATCCGTTATCACTAACTCTATACACTATCAAAAGGTGCTACTTTGCGCTATTGCAGAGTAATTCCAACCCTATAAAAAACTGAATAAGGAATGTCTCACGACACTCCTTATCCCATTTGTTTTCTAACTAACTTATTATCAACTATTCATTACTCATTCTGAATTTCGATGCAAAGGTAAGCATATTATTGTAAAAATGTATGCTATTTTTGTAAAAAAACCACGTAAACGTTTGCGAATATCAATAATTTGCTGTACATTTGCATGGAAAGAAACAATCTACTACGTATGAACAATGTCAGAAAGCGCACTTCTCTCAAGGACCTTGCCAAGGAACTGGGCGTGAGCATAGCCACAGTGAGCAGGGCATTGAGAAACAGTCCTGAGATAGGAAAAGAAATGCAGGAAAAGGTCAAGACCCTTGCCAAGCAATTAAACTATCGCCCCAATCCCTTTGCCCGAAGTTTGAGGCGCGAGGCTCCCAAGGTTATAGGGGTGGTGGTGCCTAATCTTGTGACGCATTATTATGCTGCTGTGCTCGATGGTATTGAAGAGGAGGCTACCAAGCATGGATACTCGGTGATCAGTGCAAATAGCCATGAGGACAAGGAAGCAGAGGCCCACATCATAGACAATTTCATAGATATGCACGTAGAAGGGATAGTGGCATGCCTGTCGCAGGAAACAACCGACTATTCTCATTTCGAAGAAATCATGGACATGGGCATACCATTGGTCTTCTTCGGTCGCACATGCTTCAGCGACAATATCTCGTCGGTAACTGCCAATGGCGATGAAGCGGCACAGATGGCCACCCAGCACCTCATAGACACGGGTAGCAGAAGGATTGCCTTTATAGGTGGCCCCAATCATCTCGACATGGTAAAAAGGCGCAAGCACGGATATCTCGAGGCATTGCGCGAAAACAGGTTGCCTATAGACCGTAACCTCGTGGCATGTGGAAAGATTGACTATGAGTGGGCACTACAGGCCACCAAAGAGTTGCTCTCAATGCCCGAAAGGCCTGATGCCATATTGGCATTCAATGATATAGTAACATTTGCAGCCTTTACGGCAATAAAAGATATGGGGCTGGAGATACCCAAGGACGTGGCACTCATAGGTTTTACTGATGATGCTCATGCTGCCTACGTCACACCACGCATGTCGGCCATCGTAGACCAGTCAAACCTAATGGGAGTCACTGCATGCCAGTTGCTGCTCAAGGCCATCAATGGCGACAGCAAGATATACAAGAAGATAGTGCCACAGCAGTTGGTGATACGCGACACCTCGGCAAAATGTAGTAATGCCAATAACAAATAAATAACATCAGAAAAAACTAAAGAACCAATATCCTATCTACATATTATATCGCACTCAACACGATTATGAAGAAGAATACTATTATCCTTTTGGCGGCCATGTTGGTAGCACAGATAACCATGGCGGCGCTGCCAGAAATTAAATTCAAACGAATAGACACTCGTGATGGGCTCTCCAACTCCATGGTGTCGACAATCTATAAAGACAGCCGTGGCTTTGTGTGGTTTGGCACCCCCTACGGGCTCAACAGATACGACGGATTTAGAGTGAGGACATACCTGGCCAATGGAGATGAGCCCAACCAGATCAAATACAACTCCGTAGAGAGAATTCAGGAAGACTATCAGGGCAGACTATGGCTGGCACAAGACAACCATATCTGCGTATATAACCCCGACGATGGTTCGTTTAAGTATGATGTGGACCAGCGCGTCAAGGATTTCGGCATCAACACAGATGGTACGGAGAAAATATTCATAGACTCAAAGAAAAATTTCTGGATAAAGACATATAACGATGGACTTTACTGCTATAACCCATATAATAAAAAGGTATTCCATCTTGAGAAAGGCAACAGATTTGGCCAACTGCCCCAAGATGTGCGCATATCGGGATTTGCTGAATATGGCAAGAGCATGATACTCCTGCTCTCTTCTGGAGAGATGATGTGTATTAACACCGAGAAATGGTGGGTGTCATGGCGAAATGGCTATCTCTGTAAGCACAAGTTGCAGCCGCATATAGACCTGCAGGGCAAGGTTTCTATAGACAATCAGGGAAACATCTGGGTGATAGTGGGGTCTGATGCCTGCGTATATGACTACAAGAGCCATAAATGGTACGACTCGGTGCCTGAGTGGTTTCGCAGCATGGGCTTTGTAAATGTGCCCGACGAGATTATCGTATGGGAGATAATGGGCGATGGCGATTATATATGGCTATGCACCGACCACCTCGGACTTATTGTAGCAGATATAAAGGAAAAGAAACTGGTAAACTATACCAACGACAAAAAAGACGAGACTTCCATATCTGATATTACTCTGCACACCGTGCACAAGGCCAACGACGGAAGCGTGTGGATAGGCACATATAAGAATGGTGTCAACCTCTGCATGCTGGGTAAGACAGGCTTCGTAAATATTCCTGTGGGCGACATCAATACCGTGGCAGAAGCACCCAACGGCATACTCTGGCTCGGCACCAACGACCGTGGTATCATAAGATATAACCCCAAGACTGGCGAGACAGCCAACTTCAATAAAGACAATGCAAAACTTTCTACCAATATCATCGTATGCAGTCTCATAGACCAGCGCGATGGCACACAGTGGTTCGGAACCTTTGAGGGAGGTCTGCTTCATCTCGACAACGGCAGGGTGATAGATATCCAGCGCAAGTCAGAGAAAGGTCTCATCTCTGATAATATATGGTCGATAGTGCAGGATGAGGATGGCAGCCTATGGCTCGGCACATTGGGTGGTGGCGTGCAGAGATACAATCCCGACACCAAGGAGTTTAGAACCTATAATGCCCGTACCGCAGGACTGGCCAGCGATTATACTTCATCCATGCAGAAACTACCAAATGGCGATATTCTTGTGGGCACATCCTATTTCTTCTCCACAATCAAGAGAAGCAACGGAGCGGTTAAGAATCTCGTTATTTCTCCTGATGAACAGTCAAAAATAGCCAATATAAACTCTGTAACTACTCAGGTGTTGTGCGACAGCCGTGGATTGCTCTGGCATGCCACCCTGGCTGGAGTGGTGATAAAAGAACCCAAGACAGGACGCTTGTGGCGCTTTGATGCATCCAACGGACTGCAGGGCACCACGGTATGCACTCTCATAGAAGACAAAAACCATGATGTGTGGGCAGTTACCACACATAGCGTGGCACGTATTATGGTGGAGGCCAAGGACGACACATGGCATTTCGCCCTCTATAATTTCAACAGCCGTGACGGATTGCAGACCGGTCCCTTCAATGAGCGCTCAGCCTGCGTGCTGGCCAATGGCAATGTAGTTGTGGGAGGAAAGGATGGACTAAGTATCATAAATCCCAAACAATTGACCATAGACAGACACGACGAGATGCCCCTTCTCACGGGCATGCTCATAGGCGACAAGTATATGACCGTGGGCGAAGCCTACAATGGTGTGGTTGTGGCAGACAAGTCAATGCCAATAGAAGATAAGGTGGAGATACCTCATGGAGTGGGGCGCTTCACTATCCTCCTGGCCACCGACCGCACCGCCATGGACAACCGTGCACGATTTGTATACAAAGTGGAAGGCCTTAGCGATTCGTGGCTCTCTACTTCCGACAACAATCCCGAGATAACCCTCATGGGTCTCTCTTCAGGCTCTTACACTCTTAGGGTCAGGATGCTCAATGGCAACGGTTCTTTCGGCTCAAAGGAGCGTGTGCTCAAGATTGTGGTCAACCCACCATTCTATCTCAGTTTCCCAGCCTATTGCATATACATTATTATTATATGTGCGCTGCTCATGTTCGGTTTCTATCGCCAACAGAAGAGGATGAGGCTCATATCCCTAAAGGCAGAAGAAGACAACAAAACGAAGATAGAGCAGGCCAAAGATAAGATGTATGAAACGATGAGCGATGAGTTGCGCCAACCATTCGAAGAGGTTGTCTCCTCTCTCTCTGTACTCATGAACGATGAAAGCGATGAACACAAATATGGTGCTGAATACAAGATACGCGAGCAGGTAAAAGCCCTCATCCTGCAGGTAAACGGCATGATGGCCAAAAACAGCAAGTCGGCATCGCTCATCGAACCCAAGATCAAGAATGTAGAGATTATGAGTGTAGACTCCAAACTTGTGGCGGATGCTACCAAGTATGTTGAAGACAACCTGTCTAATGAGGAAATCAGTGTGGAGGCCATGAGTGAGGCCCTCAACATGTCGCGAGTACATCTCTACAAGCGTCTGCTGTCGCTTACAGGCAGCACCCCATCGGAATTTATCCGCGATATCAGGCTTCAGCATGCCGAG
This sequence comes from Prevotella sp., assembly GCA_022782305.1. GTDB lineage: Bacteria > Bacteroidota > Bacteroidia > Bacteroidales > Bacteroidaceae > Prevotella. The sequence goes on from JALFPC010000108.1 coordinate 36,207, forward strand.
CGTCTGCTGTGCAAGAGCCAACTCACCGTGAGCGAAGTGGGCTACAAGGTGGGCTTCTCCAACCCTAGAGCCTTTGCAAAGTATTTCAAGGATAAATACGGTGAACTGCCATCGCAGTATAAACTTGACCACGAGAAATTGGACGAATAAAACATTTTATGCATATATTGTTAACATTCGTGCAGGTGGAAATAACGATTTTGCCCATACGAGTTAACATTAATGAGACATTGTTCGGATAATTTTTACTAACTTTGCACAAGAGAAGAAACTCTTATGAGATATTACCAATAAACTGTCAACAACAAAGTGAAAACTTATTATCCGAAGATGAAAAAAACAATAGTTATGATGGCTGCGGCAGTGGTTACCTCATGGGTAGCCCCTGCCTTGGCGTGTGCCGCCAACGACAGCAGCGTGGAGATTAAGGTTAAGAAGACCCGCAAGGATGGAGCCCAACTGGTGCGCCTCACCTTTGTAACCCCATCAATAGTGCGTGTTGAGGCCACCCCCGACAAGGCCTTCCCTGCCAAGCCCAAGAGTCTGATAATAGTCAAGGAGGCCGAGGATGTGAAGGCCGAGAAGACAGAAACAAAGACGCAGGTTATCTACACTACCGCCCGTGTCAAGGTATGTGCCGACAAGGCTACCGGTCGCCTCACCTTCTATGACGCACGCAATGGAAAGGTGCTCCTCGATGAGGATGCCGCCAGCAAGACATTTACACGCTATGTCTCCACCCAGACCATGCTGCCCGAGCATTACAAACCATCATCCCCAGATGAGGTTAACTATGGCAAGAATGATCATTTTAATGTGCTCTCCGATGAGACCCGCACAGGTTATTCGTGGCATGCTGTTTTTAACCCGCAACCCGGAGAGGCCATCTATGGTCTCGGCCAGCATCAGTCGGAAGATTTCAACTATCTCGGCAAGAATGAGGAACTCTTTCAGTATAACACCAAAGTGAGCATTCCTTTCGTGATGAGCACCAACCATTACGGACTGCTCTGGGACTCCTATTCCTACGGACGCTGGGGCAATCCCAACGACTATATGCAACTCCATCGCGCTTTCACCCTCTACGACAAAAACGGAGTGAAAGGCCATCTTACAGGCACTTATAAAGACAAGAAGGGCACCGAGATAGTGCGCAATGAAGACTCCATTTATTACGAGCATTCGCGCGTTATAGGCAACCTGCCACAGAACATTGCACTCGATGGAGCCGATGTTACTTACGAGGGATACATAGAGGCACCCACTACTACAAACTATCATTTCATCCTCTATTACGCTGGCTATACCAAGGTGTATATAGATGGCAAACTCGTGGTGCCCGAGCGCTGGCGCACAGCCTGGAACCCCAATGCCTACAAGTTTGAATGCACACTTGAAAAAGGTCGCCGCACTCCTCTGCGCATCGAATGGCAGCCCGATGGAGCGGTGAGCTATTGCGGACTGCGTGCCGCTGTGCCACAGACCGACCAGCAGCAGCGCAAGATATCAATATGGAGCGAGATGACCCGCGATATGGATTATTATTTCATTGCTGGCGATGATATGGATGAGATCATCAGCGGCTACCGTACCCTTACGGGCAAGGCACAGGTGATGCCAAAATGGTCGCTGGGATTCTGGCAGAGCCGCGAGCGATATAAGACCGCCGACGATGTGATGAGCACACTGGCAGAGTTTCGTCGCCGACAGGTGCCCATCGACAATATCGTGCAGGACTGGAGTTATTGGGTGGAAGACTCATGGGGCAGCCATGATTTCGATCCCAAGCGCTATCCAGACCCACAACTCATGCTCGACAGCGTGCATGCCATGCACGGCCGGTTTATGATCTCATGCTGGCCCAAGTTCTATTGCACCACCGACAACTACAAACAACTTGACAGCCACGGATGGATGTATCAGCAGGCAGTGACCGACTCCATACGCGACTGGATCGGCGCAGGCTATCTCGGCTCTTTCTATGATGCCTATGCCGCTGGGGCTCGCCGCCTCTTCTGGCAGCAGATGAACGAACATCTCTATAGCAAGTTCAACAAGGGTATAGATGCATGGTGGATGGATGCCTCAGAGCCAAACGTGCGCGACTGTACCCCTATAGACTATCGCAAGCAACTCTGTGGCCCCACCGCCATGGGCACCAGCGACGAATATTTCAATGCCTACAGCATAGTGAATGCAGATGCTATCTATAATGGTCAGCGTAGTGTAGACAACAATCGCCGTGTCTTCTTGCTCACACGAAGCGGATTTGCGGGACTGCAGCGCTACAGCACAGCCACATGGAGTGGAGATATAGGCACCCGTTGGGAAGACATGCGCGCACAGATGACTGCGGGCATCAATTTCTCTATGTCGGGAGTGCCCTTCTGGGGCATGGACCAGGGAGGTTTCTGTGTGGAGAAGCGCTATGAGGCAGCCCAGAAACTCTTCGACAAGACAGGACAGGAAAACGAAGACCTAAAGGAGTGGCGAGAACTGCAGTCGCGCTGGAACCAGTTCGGATGCTTCATCCCACTGTATCGTGCCCATGGCCAGTGGCCTCTGCGCGAGGTGTGGAACATAGCCCCCGACAATCATCCTGCCTATCAGTCAATAGTATATTATCATAAGTTGCGCTATCGTCTCATGCCATATCTCTATTCTATGGCAGGATGGGTAAACAGTTGCGACTATACTATGATGCGCGGATTGGCCATGGACTTTGCCTCCGATGCTCAAGTGCTCAATATCGGCAATCAATGGATGTTTGGTCCATCGCTCATGGCATGCCCAGTGGGTTACTATAAGGCTCGCCAGAGGGATGTCTATTTCCCCAAGCAGTGCGGATGGTATGACCTCTACAGCGGCAGTCATATCAAAGGTGGCCAGACCCTCACCGTGGATGCTCCATACGAGCGCATACCAGTATTTGTGCCCGAGGGAGCCATCATACCTTTCGGTCCAGAGATACAGTGGAGCGACGAGAAACCTGCCGATGCCATCACCTTATATGTATATGCGGGCGCCAATGGCAAGTTCCAACTCTATGAGGATGAGGGTACCAACTACAACTATGAGAAAGGACTGTCTGCCACCATCGACATAACCTACGACGACGCCAAGCGCACCCTCACCTTGGGCAAACGCCAGGGTCATTTCCCCGGCATGCTCCAGCAGCGCACCTTCACCGTAGTGTTAGTCAGTGCCCATGCTCCCGTGGCCCTCTCCCTCGATGCTCCCGTGGGCAAGACCGTGACATACGATGGAAATGAGGTAACGGTGAAACTCTGAATAATCAATAATCAATAATCAGTTATCAATAATCGAATGGAACGAGTGGAACGAAATGAACGAATGAAACGAGTAAAAAAAAGGCAACTGGAACGGATAATTCGTGAAAGCAATAATTCGTGCAATTTGTGATATTCGTTGTTGAATAATCAATAATCAGAAATCAATAATCAGAAACTTGCTTTAGCTTGATGAGCTTGCGAATAATCAATAATCAGAAATCAATAATCAATAATCAATAATCAGTAATCAAAGAATGAAAGAGATAAGAGTAGGTTTTCTGCAACTACATAATACTAACAACAGAAAACAGAATATCATTAGGTTGGCAGAGGGTATTGCTGACCTGGCAAAAAGAGGGGCACAACTCATTATTCTGCAGGAACTGCACAACTCGCTGTATTTCTGCCAAACAGAAGACGTGGAGAATTTCGACCTCGCAGAACCTATACCCGGACCATCTACTGACCTCTATGGCGAACTGGCGGCCAGATATAAGGTGGTGATAGTGACATCGCTATTCGAACGACGGGCTGCAGGACTTTATCATAACACTGCTGTGGTCTTAGACAAAGACGGAACAATAGCAGGGAAATACAGAAAAATGCATATTCCCGACGACCCCGCTTATTACGAGAAATTTTATTTCACTCCCGGAGACCTGGGCTTCCACCCTATCAACACCAGCATAGGAAAACTTGGTGTATTGGTTTGCTGGGACCAATGGTATCCAGAGGCAGCACGACTCATGGCTCTGCAGGGGGCTGAATTGCTCATATACCCCACTGCCATAGGATATGCCGCCAACGACAATGACGAAGAGCAGCAAAGACAACGCAGAGCTTGGCAGACAGTGCAACGGGGACATGCCGTGGCAAACGGACTGCCCGTGATAGCAGTAAACCGCGTGGGATATGAGCCTGACCCATCGGGCGCCACACAGGGTATCATGTTTTGGGGCTCTTCTTTTGTGGCTGGACCACAGGGCGAAATTCTTTATGAGGCTTCTGAAAACGAAGAGGAGAGCATAGTGATAGATATCGACCTGGAAAGGAGCGAAAACGTGAGACGTTGGTGGCCTTTCCTCAGAGATAGACGCATTGACTATTATGGTGATATTACACGCAGATTCATTGACTAAATAATGACTTATTATCATGAACAGAATATGTGAACTTTTCGGCATCCAACACCCTATCATCCAAGGGGGTATGGTGTGGTGCAGCGGATGGAAACTGGCAGCGGCAGTGAGCAATGCTGGCGCACTGGGACTATTAGGGGCTGGTTCTATGCACCCGGAAACTCTGATAGAGCATATTGAAAAAATGAAAAAAGCCACAAGCAAACCTTGGGGTATCAACGTGCCGCTGATGTATCCAGAGATAGACAGACTCATGGATATCATCATTGAACATGACGTGAAAATTGTGTTTACATCGGCGGGTAGCCCAAAGAAATATACTGCACGACTGCAACAGGCTGGCATCAAAGTGGCTCACGTGGTGGCGAGCAGCTTGTTTGCAAAGAAATGCGAAGAGGCTGGAGTGGATGCCGTGGTGGCTGAGGGGTTTGAAGCAGGCGGACATAACGGAAGAGAAGAAACTACTACCATGACTCTCATTCCTGCAGTAAGAAAGGCCACATCACTGCCTCTCATAGCCGCAGGAGGCATAGGCAGCGGACAGGCCATGATGGCGGCCATGGCTCTGGGAGCAGAGGGAGTGCAAGTGGGCACCCTCTTTGCACTGGCTCAGGAGAGTTCGGCTTCGGAGGCTTTCAAACAGAAATGTATTGGCATTGGAGAGGGCGACACTATGCTATGCCTAAAAAAAATCTCTCCCACACGACTGGTAAAGAATGATATGTATGAACGTATTCACGAAGCTGAAAACAAAGGGGCCGATGCTGCCGCTCTCAAAGAGATTATCGGCAACGCCGCCGCTAAAAGGGGGATATTCGAAGGGGATACTGACAACGGACTAATTGAAATCGGACAGGTGGCTGCTATGGTAGACAGAGTGATGACAGCTGAAGAAATTATCTGTAGCATGATAAATGAATACGATAAAACAAGAATAAGATTATGCGAGAAAAAATAGATTGCTTTTTGGCCTGCAACGATATAAAGGCGGTGGAGCCTACCATCAGACAACTCAAAGATAGCAAAACGGCTCTGCACGTGTGCATAGTGGCTGCTCAAGAGATAATAAACAATAACGAACTGCCTGAAGGATGCACGGCCATAGTGAGCGACAGAGTAAACAGTAGCCAGACCATCAGGGCTATAGCCGAAAACGCAAGTGCTGAATATGTGCTCATCTGCACTAAGTCGAAACCCGTGACCCTGGGACTCTCAGCTCTGGAACGACTGCTCAGAGTGGCGGCTGACTCAAATGCCGCCATGGTATACAGCGACTACTATTCAATAACTAACGGAATACGCACGCCACACCCCGTGATCGACTACCAAATAGGGTCGCTGAGGGATGACTTCGATTTCGGATGCATAATGCTTATTCGCACTGACCTGCTACACTTGTATGCCACACAGAATGCTAATACCAATTATAATTTTGCAGGACTCTATGATATGCGACTCTTCCTGTCAAGGCATGGACATATCACTCATATCAACGAATTTCTCTATACCGAGGAGGAAACAGATAATAGAACAAGCGGAGAAAAGCAGTTTGACTATGTAAACCCTGCCAATAGAGAGGTGCAGATAGAAATGGAACACGCTGTGACCGCACACCTCAAAAGCATAGAGGCTCTCATTGATATATCTGCTTATGCCACTCCTGACTTCACAGAACAGGACTTCGATGTGGAGGCTTCGGTAATCATACCTGTGAAAAACAGAGAGAAAACTATTGCTGATGCCGTGAATAGCGCACTCATGCAAACTCCTAAATTCAAATTCAACGTGATAGTGGTGGACAACCACTCTACTGACAAAACAACGGATATTCTCAATAGCATCAATGACCATAGACTCATCCATATAATACCAAAACGTGATGACCTCGGCATTGGGGGATGCTGGAATATAGCCATCAACGACGACAGATGCGGACGTTTCGCTGTGCAACTGGATAGCGACGACCTTTACTCTTCTCCTCATACTCTGCAGACTATCGTTGACGCATTCCACAAGCAAAAGGCAGCCATGGTGATAGGGGCTTACAGAATGTGCGACTTTGACCTCAATACCTTGCCACCAGGCCTCATAGATCATAAGGAATGGACCGACAACAACGGTCCTAACAATGCTCTGAGAATAAACGGACTGGGGGCTCCAAGGGCATTCTTCACTCCTCTGCTCAGACAAATTCAGTTTCCTAATACTAGCTATGGCGAAGATTACGCTCTCGGACTGATCTTCTCAAGACGATACCGAATAGGCAGAATTTACGACGAACTTTATCTTTGCCGCAGATGGGGAGGAAACAGCGATGCCGCTCTGAGCATTGACAAAATTAATGCTAACAACTTGTATAAAGACCGACTACGGTCGCTCGAGGTGACTGCAAGACAACAGATGCTCAAAGGAAAGCACGACATTATGGCTGATAGTTCGCTATGGAGATTCTTTAATAGGCAGATGGAGACATGGGAGGAGACGAGAAAAAGATATAGACAACTGCAAAATGTGGAGACACGCGAACTGGGCAACGACTCTTTCAACCTGACAGTGCAGCACAACCCCGCAAGGATTGTGTCTACAGGGGCTAGCATCGACAAAAAGAGTATTGCTCACAGACCATGCTTTCTGTGCGCAGCAAACAGACCGCCAGAACAGTCGAAACTGATAGTAGACAAAAATTTTGAACTGCTCGTAAACCCCTTCCCTATCCTGCCCGAGCATTTCACTATTGCTGCCAGACAGCATATTCCTCAACTCATACACGATTGCTATGGCGAAATACATAAACTGCTCGATATTTATCCCGAACTGACGGTGTTTTACAATGGGCCCAAAAGTGGAGCATCGGCACCCGACCATAAACACCTGCAGGCTGGAACCAGCGGGGTGGTGCCGCTGCAGACGTGCTGGCAGAGACTGAGCCGCTCGCTCACTGAGGTGACCACAATCAACGACGAAGAGGGTATATGGCGAATGGCTGATTATCCATGCCCAGCATACGTAATCAAAAGTACTAACGCCGACAATGACCAACGGCTCTTTAATATGCTTTATCATGCCATGCCTACACAAAAAGGCGATAGCGAACCTATGATGAACATAATGGCTTGGAGAAATGGTAAAGAGTGGATCGCGGTGGTGATACCAAGAAGCAAACACCGACCGGATTGCTATTACAACAATGACAATAGCAGGTTTATGGTGAGCCCGGGTGCTCTCGACATGGCTGGACTCATCATCATGCCTCATGCCGACGAATTCAATAGAATAACAGCCGAAATAGCTCTTGACATTATTAAAGAGGTGGGAATAAAAGAACATGACGCAGCAAAAATTGAAGAGAAAATAAAACGAAAGGTATCAACGGCTGTAAAAACTGCTGCACACAATTTTCAGGAACCTGAAGTGACCGTGGGTATAGTGAGCGGACAGAGCATCTGCTTTGTGCTCAATGCTCCTTATACCGCAAAAGGTGAAACCATCACGGGAGAGCAGACAGTGGAATTCTCTGAAGGTGGCATCCTATGGCGTGGACGACAATACCAACAACTCACCTTCACACCTCAATGCGACGATGCTAACTTCTCGCTCTTGGATGTGACCATAGGAATAAACTTCCACTGGGAACGCAGACAAACTCAGGTGTTTAACGGTAGCTTGATGCTCGTGGTGGAGTCTGACAAAATTCATGCCATAAACCAACTGCCAGTGGAACGCTATCTGGCAAGCGTGATAAGTAGCGAAATGAACGCATCGTCAAGCATCGAACTGCTAAAAGCTCATGCCGTGATCTCAAGAAGCTGGCTGCTGGCTCAAATGGAGAAAAGACAAATGCTCACTAACGGAGATAATAATAACTTCTTCTCGTTTATAAAGAAAGAAGACGAGATTATTAGATGGTATGACCGAGAAGATCATACTCTCTTCGACGTCTGCGCCGATGACCACTGCCAAAGATATCAGGGCATCACCAATGCATGCTTGCCACAGGTGGTGGAAGCGATCAGACAAACCCGCGGACAGATACTGACTTTTAATAACGAAATATGCGACGCCAGATTCAGTAAATGCTGCGGGGGCATATCGGAAGAATTCCAATACTGCTGGGAAGATACACCAAAACCTTACCTCACAGCCATCAGCGACAACAATTCCACAGAACATAATGATGGTAACGCTGAACATAATGACGGCAGAAGCATACAGATGCCTGACCTGACCATAGAGGCAAATGCTCAACAATGGATTAGATCTTCTCCAAAGGCTTTCTGCAATACCTCCGACAAGAATATTATGGCACAGGTGCTCAACGACTATGACCGCGAAACTCCTGACTTCTACAGATGGAAAATAGAATATTCTCAGGAGCAAATGGCTGCTCTCATAGCAGACAAAATGAAAGACGACTTCGGAAATATCATAGACCTCATACCCCTGGAGAGAGGAAAAAGTGGACGTATTTGCCGATTGCAAATAGTGGGCACAAAGAAAACTATGACCATAGGAAAGGAACTGGAAATAAGACGTGTGCTCAGCGATTCTCACCTCTATAGCAGCGCTTTTGTGGTGGACAAAATGGATACCGACTCAGAGGGTATCCCTGCTCGATTCATACTGACTGGGGCTGGATGGGGACATGGAGTGGGCCTATGCCAAATTGGAGCCGCTGTGATGGGGCAACAGGGATATAAGTATGACGAAATTCTGCTGCACTACTATAACGGGGCGGAAATAAAGGAGATCTATAAGTAAACAGAATGGTATGAAAAAATCAAATCCTTGGGGATGGGTGCCATCCCTCTATTTCGCCGAGGGACTGCCTTATGTGGTGGTGATGACGGTTTCGCTGGTGCTATATAAGCAACTCAAACTGAGCAACGCCGAAATTACATTCTATACCAGTTGGCTCTATCTGCCATGGGTGATAAAACCGCTGTGGAGCCCATTTATTGACCTGATGAAAACTAAACGATGGTGGGTGACAGCTATGCAACTGCTCATAGGGGCCGCTTTCGGAGGAGTGGCCTTCACATTGCAAACAGAACTCTGGTTGCAGGGAACTCTCTGCTGCTTCTGGCTCATGGCTTTCGCAAGCGCTACTCACGATATCGCTGCAGACGGATTCTATATGCTCGGACTGAGCAACCACCATCAGGCTGTGTTTGTGGGCATCAGAAGCACATTCTACAGACTGGCCACGATATTCGGACAGGGACTGCTCGTGATGGCTGCCGGAAACTTGCAGGTGATATTCAGAAATAGTGGTATTAAATATTCATGGAGCCTGATGTTTTATGGAGTCACAGGATTGTTTATCGCTCTGTGGCTATGGCACCAGTATATACTGCCAAAACCCTCTGAAGACTCAGAAAAGAAAAATCATGGCGCTAAGGATATAGTAAAGGGGATAAAGGTGATGATGACTACTTTCTTTACTAAGATGCCTTTCAAACAGATGATGGCTGCCATCCTCTTTATGCTGCTATATAGAATGCCGGAAGGTCTGCTGGCTAAAGTGTCTACTCTCTTTCTCATTGATAAACAATATGCAGGAGGACTGGGACTGTCGCCACAGGAATACGGATTCGTGCAGGGCACCGTGGGAGTGGTGGGACTGACACTCGGAGGTATCATCGGAGGTCTGGCCATTGGGCGAGACGGACTGAAACGCTGGCTGTGGCCCATGGTGTGCGCCATCACTCTGCCTGATGTGGTGTATGTATACATGAGTTATGCACAAGACGTGAGCTTTGCCATGATTAATATTTGCGTGTTTATAGAGCAGTTTGGATATGGATTCGGATTCACTGCATATATGCTATATCTTATCTATTATAGTCAGGGGGATTATAAAACAAGCCATTATGCTCTGTGCACAGCTCTCATGGCTCTGTCGATGATGATACCTGGACTCTTTGCAGGGGCTCTGCAGGAATGCGTGGGATACAGGGCTTTCTTCATCATCGTAATGGTGGCATGCCTCTTGACTTTCTTCGTGGCGGCAAAACTGAATATTGACCCAAACTTCGGCAGAAAAAACCTAACAGAGACTGACAAAGAATAATTGCTCATAGACACGAAAAATATTGTTCATAGACTTGAAAATTATTGCTCATAAGCATGAAAAAGCAAAGGGATCCTAGTTTCACAACTGGGACCCCTTTTATTATACTTCTTGATGATAGTATTAATAATGGAAAAGAATTAAATTACATTTTTCGGTACAAAGGTATAAAAAAAAAACTATAAACACCAAATAATATGCCTAAAATAATTAATTATAAACACATTTTATGGCAATTATGTATAAATATTACTCAAAATGACAATAAAGGGACGATTTTTTGCACTCATGAGCTCTCATATACCAAAAAGATGACCAAAGAGTGGGATTTTCTCCAATTTATTTATTACCTTTGCAGAAAATATTGCAAGAATGGAAGAAAACGGCAAGATATTATTGCTCGGAATGGACATGGATGAACTCAGACAATTGGCTGTTGATCTGGGCATGCCTAAGTTCACCGGCGGACAGATAGCAAAATGGCTGTATGATCGCAGGGTGACAGACATCGCATACATGACCGATATATCACTAAAAAACAGAACCATATTGCAGAAACATTGCAACATAGGGGCAATGAAACCTATAGAATGTATGGTTTCAAAAGACGGGACAAAGAAATATCTCTTCCCTACTCACAACGGAAAATTCATAGAAACCGTTTATATTCCTGACAGAGAGAGAGCAACTCTATGCGTCTCTTCACAGGTGGGATGCAAAATGAATTGCCTATTCTGCCAAACAGGAAAACAGGGGTTTGAAGGAAACCTGACAGTAGCGGATATCCTAAACCAGGTTTACTCTCTCCCCGAGGCCGACACTCTGACAAATATTGTCTTTATGGGACAGGGAGAACCCATGGACAACCTCGACAACGTGATGAAAGCTACGAAAATTCTAACTGCTGACTATGGATGGGCATGGAGCCCAAAAAGAATAACAGTCAGCAGCGTGGGAATAAAAAATAAACTCAAAAGATTTCTCGACGAAAGCGAATGCCATATTGCCATCAGCATGCACTCGCCTATACACGAGCAGAGAATGCAACTGATGCCTGCAGAAAAGCAGATGACAATAGCTGAGGTGGTGGATCTGTTAAAACAATATGACTTCACACACCAACGTAGGGCTTCATTTGAATATATCGTCTTTGATGGTGTCAACGACTCGATAAATCATGCAAAAGAAATAGTGAGAATGGTGGAAGGACTCGAATGCAGAGTTAACCTCATACGCTTTCATGCTATTCCAGATGTAAACCTCTATGGGGCATCCGACTACAAAATGGAGACACTGAGAGATTACTTAACCAAACATGGGGTGTTTACAACCATCAGAGCAAGCAGAGGACAGGACATCATGGCGGCATGCGGACTGCTCAGCACTGCAGCAAAACAGCATGAACTGCAATAGCTGACACTTACTAATCTGACTCCGCATGAATGGCGCATCCTGACACATTTATTTCACAACCTATATATATAATAAGGTGTAGACATGAGAATTATATGATGTAGACAACTAACAATATCTATCAAAACATAATATAAAACTGAACACTATATGAACAACAAAAAAATAAGGGTGGCCATAACACATGGCGACACCAATGGCATTGGATATGAGGTGATACTCAAAACATTCGCAGATCCTGCCATGCTCGAGATATGCACTCCCATCATCTACGGATCACCAAAAGTGGCTGCCTATCACAGAAAAATGCTCGAACTGACTACTTCTTTCAGCATCATCGATAGGGCTGAAGACGCTCAAGAGGATAGGGTAAACTTGATCGCGGTGATTGGAGAAGAAACTAAGGTGGACATCGGACAATCATCAAAAGAGGCGGGAGAGGCTGCTCTGAAAGCGCTCGATAGAGCCATGACAGATTTCAGATCTGATCTCTATGACGTGCTCGTTACTGCACCTATCAACAAAGATAATATACAGAGCGACCTCTTTCATTTCAAAGGGCATACCGAATATATCGAAAACAGCGTGGGGGATGGTAACAAATCGCTCATGATACTGCTCAACGAAAGATTGAGAGTGGCTCTGGTCACTACTCATCTGCCAATCAAAGATATTGCAGAGGCTATCACTGAAGAGGCCATCATTTCTAAAGCTACCATCTTCCATAAAAGCCTCAAAAGAGATTTCCGCATTTCAAACCCTAGGCTCGCCATACTGGCTCTCAACCCACATGCCGGCGACAATGGTGTGATAGGAAACGAAGAGAAAGATATTATCATTCCGGCAATAAACAAACTCGAGGAGAATGGCATACAGGCCTTCGGACCATACGCCGCCGACGGATTCTTTGCTTCCGAGGCATACAGAGCCTTCGACGGAGTGCTCGCCATGTATCACGACCAGGGACTGGCGCCATTCAAAACCATAGCATGCGACGACGGAGTAAACTACACCGCGGGACTGCCAATAGTACGCACTTCTCCTGACCATGGAACAGCATACGACATCGCTGGAAAAGGTATAGCAAGCGAAAACTCGTTTAGACAGGCCATTTATACTGCTATCGACATATTCAGAAATAGAGCAGAATATGACGAACCGATGGAAAACCCACTGCCAAAAATCTATCACGAGAAACGAGACGAAAGCGAAAAAGTACGCTTTGCTATTCCTAAACCCAAAGACCAGTTTAAAAGACAGGACAAAAAGAAAATAGAAGAATAACAAATAGACAAAGAAAAGAATAACAAATAGACAAAGAGAAGAGTAACAAGACATGAATGACTAACAAAAGATGAAAAAGAAATACCAGAATGCATTCTTTATGTTTGGCATTGCGGTGCTCATCATCATGGTCACCCAACTCGACTTTAAGGAGGTTTACGAGGGACTGCAGAGAGCCGGATATTGGTTCTTCGCAGTCATAGCATTATGGTTCTTCCTCTATATTCTCAACACCGCATCGTGGTATACCATCATACACCACTCGCAGAAAACAGGCGAGAAAAGAAATAAACAGGTGGAATTCTGGTGGCTGTATAAAATTACAGTGAGCGGATTTGCACTCAACTATGCCACTCCAGGAGGACTCATGGGAGGTGAGCCATACCGCATCATGTCGCTATCGCCGAAAATTGGCACCGAAAGGGCTTCATCGTCGGTAATTCTTTATGCCATGACACACATATTCTCGCATTTCTGGTTTTGGCTGTTATCGGCAATGCTATATGTGGCAATAGAGAATGTTACCATTCCTATGCTTTGCTTCATAATAGCACTCACGGCATTCTGCTCGCTGGCTATATGGTTCTTTATCAAGGGATACAAGAGGGGGATAACAGTCAACTGCATGCAGGTGCTCAGCAGATTTCCGATGATCAAAAAATGGGCAAACCCTTTCTTTGAAAAACACAGCGAGCAACTCAAAAATATTGATAGGCAAATAGCTATTCTGCACAACCAAAACAGAAAGGCTTTCGTCATTGCTGTATTGCTCGAACTAATGTGCAGAATAATATCGGCACTGGAAATTTATTTCATCTTGCTCGTACTCTCACCAAAGGCCAACTATTTAGAGAGCATTCTCATACTCGCTTTCACTTCACTCATCGCAAACATGCTCTTCTTCCTGCCACTGCAATTGGGAGGACGAGAGGGGGGATTCCTCATGTCGGCAAAAGGACTGGCTCTCACTGCTAATGCTGGCATCTTCGTGGCTCTGATAGTAAGACTGAGAGAACTGATATGGACAGCCATAGGACTGATGCTAATCAAACTTGACCGCAAAAAGGAAAATTAACGGCAGAAATGAACATATTACCAAAAATTATGCTTATATTTGCACGGAAATGAAAGGAGATGAACTACAATCCATAAAACAACGATACAATATCGTGGGGAATTGCGATATGCTGAATCGTGTGCTTGATGTCGCTCTGCAAGTGGCACCAACAGACCTCAGCGTGCTCATCATAGGCGAAAGCGGCGTAGGAAAAGAAATCATACCAAGAGTAATTCATGATAACTCTCCTCGAAAAAGAGAGAAATATTTCGCTATCAACTGCGGAAGCATTCCTGAAGGAACTATAGACAGCGAACTCTTCGGACATGTGAAAGGGTCGTTTACTGGTGCTATCAGCGATAGTCCAGGCTATTTCGGCGTGGCAAACAAAGGTACTCTCTTTCTCGATGAGGTGGGAGAACTGCCCTTGGCTACCCAGGCGAGACTATTGCGTGTGCTCGAAACTGGTGAGTATATACCCGTGGGAGCCACAGAGGTGAAAAAAACAGACGTGCGCATAGTGGCCGCAACAAATGTAAACATTCAAAGAGCCATAAGCGAAGGACGATTTAGAGAAGACCTATACTATCGACTCAACTCCATACCCATACAAATGCCTCCACTCAGAGACAGAGGAGAGGATATCATTCTGCTCTTCAGACTCTTTGCCATGCAGATGGCAGAGAAATACAAAATGGAACGCATAGTGCTCACCGACGACGCTAAACGACTGCTGCTCAAATATAAATGGCCAGGAAACGTGAGACAACTCAAGAATATCACCGAGCAAATCTCCATATTGTGCAGAGAAAGACAGATAACGGCACAGATCCTATCGCAGTTTATACCTGAAGACCAGGAGTCTACACAACTGGCTACCATTAAACCGCTCTCAACCACAGACCATAGTTTTGAGAATGAGAGAGAGATATTATACAAGATATTGTTTGAACTCAGATCAAATGTAAACGAACTGCGTAATGAGGTGGGCATGCTCAAAAAACAATTGCAGACAGGGGTGACTACAACTGCCGAAAACAAAAGCCTATATATACCCACCACAAACCAAAACACTGATATCAACGAAGCAGAAGAGGCAGAGGCAGAAGAATATGTGGAACCGCAAAAAGAGCACTATACAGATACAAACATATCCACAGACTCGCTAAACCTCAACGAGATAGGCAAACAGATGCTCATAAAGGCACTGGAGCGCAATGGGGGCAACAGAAGAAAGGCTGCTGAAGAACTGGGCATCTCAGACCGAACACTTTACCGCAGGCTTAGACAGTTTGGACTGGAATAATTTCATACTCACAAGTATTTATTATACGCAATAATGATGAACTCATATATGAAATATATATCTGCCACGATGCTCTTGCTGACCATGATGCTCATGTCATGCTCTGTACAGTATAAATTCAACGGAGCAAGCATTGACTACAGCAAAACAAAAACAATACAAATAAACGATTTCCCCATACGCTCCAACTATGTTTGGGGACCTATGGCAAGCATCTTCAATAACCAACTCAAAGATGTGTTTGCCAACCATACAAAACTCATACAGGTGAAAAGAGACGGAGACCTAAAAATAGAGGGAGAAATAACACGATATGACCAACGTAATAAGTCGGTATCAAGCGAAGGCTATTCGGCACAAACAGAATTGTCGATGACTGTCAACGTGAGGTTTACTAACAATGCTAATCATACCGAAGACTTCGAAAGGCAGTTCACTGCCACATCTACATACGAAACTACACAGTCGCTCAATTCAGTGCAGGAAGAACTCGTGACTCAAATGGTAAAAGAGATTACTGACCAAATCTTCAATGCAACTGTAGCTAACTGGTAAACAAACCTTATGGATATAAGCACGCTGATAAGACACCCAGAACACCTCGACAAGGATACTTTGTATGAGCTGAGATCTATAATTGCCCTCTACCCGTATTTCCAGACGGCAAGACTGCTCATGCTACAAAACCTGTATCTGCTGCACGACCCATCTTTCGACGATGAGTTGAGAAGAGCGGCTGTCTATATCACAGACAGAGAAGTGCTGTTCAAAATGATTGAGGCTGTGCACTACCAACTGAGAAAACCAGCAGCGCCATCTAAGGCAACGGATAATAACAACGGAAGCAGAACATTATCACTGATTGACAATTTCCTCGGAACTATACCACAAGAGGAACAAACTGCTGACAGAAAACAACGAAAACCAACACCAGCAGATGCCGCAGTAGACTATGTGGCTTACCTGCTCGAGAGTGAGTCGTATGCGGAAGAAAACAATGACCAAGAAACACCACAACTCATTGGGCATAATCTTATCGACAACTTCATCGAACAAGACAATGGAAAAATAAAACTTAATGACAATCCTGAACTTATGCCCGAACTCGATCCTGTCATGCCAGAAAGCACAAAAGACAGCGATGAGGGCGTTTTTACAGAAACTTTAGCAAGAATTTACATAAAACAGGGCAGATATTCAAAGGCTTTGGAAATTATTAGGCGATTAAGTTTGAATTATCCAAAAAAAAATGCTTACTTTGCAGACCAAATACGTTTCTTAGAGAAATTGATAATAAATAACAACAAAAAATAAGTAAAAAAGATGTACACATTATTAGTAATTCTAATCATTCTTGCAGCACTGCTCATGATTGGCATCGTGCTGATCCAGGAATCAAAAGGAGGAGGACTCTCTTCTAATTTCGCCTCTTACAACCAAATTGGTGGAGTGCGCAAAACAACAGACTTTATCGAGAAAACAACATGGGGGCTGGCTCTCGTTATGGTAGTAATCAGCATAGCATGCGCTTATGTGGCCCCCACTGCAGCCACTGACAGTTCGGTAATGGAAGGTATCGAGAATCCTACTACCAATCCTAACAACCTACCTGGTTTCGGAGCCGGACAGAATAAGCCAGCAGCTGATGCTAAACCTGCAAACGCCGCTCCAGCAAAGGCTGATGCTAAACCTGCAGACGCTGCTCCAGCCACTCCTGCCGCAGACAAGAAATAATATCTGTTGAGGGATTCATATCCCATTGCGCCAGCGTTGTTATGGGGATTATTGAGTGAAAAAAGCATTTCACTAAAAAAATATCCCGAAATATTAGGTGGAATAAAAAAAACATCGTACCTTTGCACTCGCTTAACAAAAGCAACTAACACGGTGGATGTAGTTCAGTTGGTTAGAGCGTCAGATTGTGGTTCTGAATGTCGTGGGTTCGAGCCCCACCCTCCACCCTTAAATCAAATCCCCAAGCCTTTCGGCTTGGGGATTTGATTTTATAGTACTCACTTCACTATATCTTACCACTCACGATATCCTGCCAATCACAATATCTTACCACTCACTATATTGTGGTATAATCCATTGCAGGCATCTTCGAGCAGTTCGATAACCAGTTCAAATCCGTTGTCGCCACCGTAATAAGGGTCGGGCACAACGTTATTATCTGGATGATGGGTTAAGAAATCTGTCATCATCACTATTTTGTTCTTGTCATCATCATTGTTCGCTATATGTAGTAATGATCTACGATTGTCGTCATCCATAGCGACAATAAGGTCGAAGCGGTTGAAATCATGAGGTTCAAACTGTCGTGCTCTACTATTGAAATTATACCCATGTTTAGCCCCATGTCGTCTCATGCGGTTATCAGGCAGTTGGCCCACATGCCATCCCCCGATACCGGCAGAATCAATCACAAAGCGTTGGGAGTCACCATTAGCCTCCACCACATGTTTCATTATACCCTCAGCAGCGGGCGAACGGCATATATTGCCAAGACAAACAAAAAGCAGTCTATAAGTCTTCATAATCAATAATCAATAATCAGTAATCAATAATCAGTAATATTATATTATTATTCACCCTCTGATATATCATTCAATCTCCAGTATATCCTGCCAGCAAGTGGTGTAATTGGGACTTTTCATTTCCCTTTTCACAGCATCCTTGAAGGTAGTGGTTTTGCCCTTGCTATCATACTGCTGTGCACCCAGCATGATGGCCCCATTGCCCATGGTTCGCTTTATGCGATCGGTCACCTTGTCGAGGCGTTTCATCTTGTCATACATATCAGAGTCATAGTCGATGAAAGAGGTCTGCACCTCATTCTCACTGCATATATCCATGATCACCACCCCTGCCCTCTTATATTTAAATCCCTGCAGGAATATCTTCTTGAGGCAGTTGTTGGCTGTTTCCACCACCATCTGTGTACTATTGGTAGGTGTGAGCAGGGTGATGGTTTTAAACATGCCATACTGTGGCAGGTCCTCGCGGAAATGGTTAGTATCCACAAACACACCTATGGTGGCGGCCACGGAGTGCTGTTTCCTCAGTTTCTCTGCGCACAGGGCGGCATAGTTGGCCACATGTGCAGCCATCTCGTCATAGCCGTCAATCATCTTGGGGAATGATCTTGATGTGCAAATAGACTTCCGTTTCACATTCTCCATATCCTCCATGGCTATGGAGTCAATGGCATTCAGTTCGCGCCATGTGCGCCACATGTTCACATTCATGAAGTTTTTTACCCACGACTCGCTCATTGAGGCAAAGTCGGCGGCTTTCATCACCTGCATGGCATTCAGTTTGGCAGTCCATCGTCGTCCTATGCCCCACACCTCATCTATAGGAAAGAGACTCAGGGCTTTATCTCGCTGGTCGTCATCATATATCACGCAACAATGCTTAAATCCCTTATATCTCTTTGCGAACCAACTTGCCATCTTGGCCAGTGTTTTGGTGTGTGCTATGCCTATGCTCACTGGCATGCCTGTGCCCCGCAAAATCTCTCGGTGCAGGTTCTCCCCCCACTCCTTCAGACTCTCGGTGCCATCATCATCGATGATGCAGAAGCCCTCGTCAATGGAATAGCGGTGAAACTCAACTGCATGCCTTTTCACAATGTTCATAACCCTACGGGTCATATCGGCATATAGTTCATAATTTGATGAGAACGCATATATCTTGGTATTGGGAAAGAGTGTCTTGAGTTGGTAATAGGGAGTGCCAGCCTTGATGCCCAATGCTTTGGCTTCATTGCTGCGTGCCACCACGCACCCATCGTTGTTGCTGAGCACCACCACGGGTTTGCCTACGAGGTCTGGCCTGAACACCCTCTCGCACGACACATAAGCATTATCCACATCCACCAGAGCATACATCATCCGTTACCCCCATGCCATTTCTTTATTGTGTATACCACCACGCCCCAAATCTGGCATTCGTCGCGTTCGGTAATCTTAAATACGGGAAATGCTTTGTTAGCGGGCTTGAGTTCTATATATCCCTCATCATAATGGGAGTTATCATAGAATTTCACTGTGAACCTACCGTCATAAAAGGCCACCACCACATCGCCGTTGGTTGGTTCCACCGAGCGATCTATCACCAACAGGTCGCCATCGCAGATGCCTGCATCAATCATAGAGTCGCCTTTTACGCGGGCATAGAAGGTAGTATCGGGATGAGTGATCATATCCCGGTTGAAGTCTATGCAATCCATCTCGTATGCCTCTGCTGGCGATGGGAATCCTGCCTTCACGCCCTCTGCATATTTAAGTGGTGCATGGTGTTCGAAACTGCTTATTATGAATTCTACTTCGTTGCCATCCATACTAATTATTCTAATATTCTGCAAAGATAGTGATTTAGCATGAAATCAACAAAGATATGGGCAAAAAACTCATACTATCATTGGGATGAAGTGCAGAGCGTATTGATCGATTGGATTACACAGGCTGTATAAAAATTGTATGAATGTACCAATTTTAGTACGATTTTCCTTTGCGGTTTAATATATTTATTATACCTTTGTAGGCGAAACTACAATATTAAAACTTGAAACGATTTATTAGGAACTTACTAAAATGAACATCTTGATGCTTAACATGTTGGTAATCATGCTTTTCCCTGTCCTGAATTTATTCGGGGGGGGCAAAAATTGTTTGCAAAATTCGTTAGGTAAGTCTATCGTTTCTGTCACTTCGGCTGACACATTTTCCTTATACATTATTAATATAATTACGTGCGTACGCATGCGAGGTCCCTCTTCGTATGCCCATTACGCATGTCCTTTGGTCTAGAAAACAAATACAATTTATTTAATACATTATTCAATAACTATAATTTTTAACTATGAAAAAATTTACAATTAAATCATTACTCATCGCAGCTGCGCTGTGTTTGGGGACTAGTGCGTGGGCGGAAGATGAAACTATTTCTTTAACATCAATTGAATCTGGCGCATCAACTGGTTCTGAAATAACAAAGTCTGATGCAGGTAACAACGTTGCCTATACTCAATATAGGAATTGGGGGTCATCATACGATGGTACTATTAAGTTTAACGCAGGTGGTAGTATTGCACTTTACAAGTTTGATATATCAAGTTTATTAAATAAAAAAGGTGTAGTTAAAAATGCAACTTTATCATTGAACGTAACTCCAAATGGTGATTGTTATGATGTATATTTGTTGGGTTACAATGGCAGTTGGGAGTCTTTATCAAACTCAAGAGGTTCAATAGGAGGTACAGTAAATGATGGAGGTTCTTTCCAACCTCTAGATGACCCATATCAAGGTATTTCTATAGGTTCTAGTGCAACTACTATTTCAGCAAGTGCAAAGACTTATTTAAATTCTGCTTTGGAAGCAGGTCGAACTGAAGTTTCTTTTGCTGTAGCCATGAATTTAAAAAGAACTTTTTCGGCAGCTTCATCTGCGACACTTTCAGTTGTATTTACTGATGAAGTATACCATAATTATACTATAAATGCTGTTTGCGAATCGGAAATTATAAAAGAATTTTTGACAGGTTCAACAACAGAAAATTCAGATTATTCAATCACTGGCATCCCAGAGTTTATAGAAAAAGGTGGTAAATATTATCAATTATCGGATAATAATGTTAAGTCACGTTCAATCTCTTATAAAATGGGAACAACTGATGCAGTACAATCTATTAATTATGTTGTTAATGAGGATGTTTTATTTTTCTCTGAAGTAGAAGATAATTACAAAACCTCAAGTACAAACTATAAATATCCTACTAATAGTAAATATTCAGGTGGAGTTGCTGTTACTGGTAATAGAACTGGGGCTAATATAACACTTACTTTTAGTGTACCTAATAATGGTACTTATGAATTAGTTTTAGCCCACATGGATAATGATGATCGTGTAAATAATTACTATTTAGATAATACAAAAACTGTATATGAAAAAAGAACAGGTGCTGCTGACAGTGATGGATTTTATCGTATTGAAGAGCCATTAACAGCAGGAGAACATAAACTATATATTGCTGCTAATTATAATTTAACAGCCGCATATGACTATTTCTATATTACAAAGGTTAGTGATGTAGCAACAAAGAATGTTTCTGTTGGCTCTAACGGCATCGCAACATTCACTCCAAGTGTAGCACTTGACTTTACAAATGCAACAAACATTAAGGCTTATACAGCAACTGTATCTGAAACAACTGTAACTCTGACAGAGACAAAGACTGTTGCTGCAGGTGAGGGTGTTATCATAAAGTCTGTAAATGGCGGTGAAAAAAATGAGACGATAGCTGTGGCAAATCCTGCAACAGCAACAGAGGGCAATGCTCTTGTTGGTACACTTGTTGACATTGATCCTTTAGCAACAGATGCAACAATCAATGAAGTTACATACACCAACTACATCCTAAACAACGGTTCAAATGGCATTGGCTTCTATAAGGCAAACGGCAAGAAAGTGGCAGCTGGCAAGGCGTACTTGCGGGTACCTGCAGAAAAAGTAGCAGGTGCTAAGGCTCTGACTATCGTTTGGAACGATGGCGAAACAACAGGCATCAAGGATAATTATGAATTCGGAATTATGAATTCAGATGCTGTAACATACGACCTCAGCGGCCGCAAGGTTGCTAACCCTGCTAAGGGCTTGTATATCAAGAATGGTAAGAAGTTTATTGTAAAATAAGTGAATCACCCCTAACCCCGCCTCACCCCAACCCCTCTCCATGATGAGAGGGGAGATTGAGGAGGGAACTTTTGGAAGAAGCAAATAAGAATAATAACAATCCCTAAGCCAAATTCCTCCCCTTTGGGGAGGTTAGGAGGGGTATAAAACAATTAAAAGATTATGAAAAATAAATATATCAAACCAGAGATTCAAGTAGTAGAAGTTGAACTACAAATGATGGCAGCGTCTTTAGGAGAAAATGAACTAGGCCTTAATAACGTAGATGCTACAGGTGACGCATTGTCAAAGGGGCATGACGGTAGTTTCGACGTATGGGGTCTTGACGAAGAATAATAAAGTATTTGTTGGATGTAAGCATCCATTAAAATGCACATTGTAGCAGTTGTAGATTTGTTGTACCTTTGCATGCGCAATATTGCAACAGAACTACAACTGCTATTATTATGACCAAAGAAGAATTTATTAACTTGCAACTACATCATCAGTACCACGCATGAGGAACTAGTAGAACTGTTACCTCACAGATGGAAACTGCAGCATCAGGATGCAATAATGACAAAACTGCGTGATAAAGTATAGAACCACTACGGTATATAGGTGCAAAAGATTACAGCGGCTATCAACTCC
>JALFPC010000115.1 GCA_022782305.1 Prevotella sp.
TGGATATACGAGGTTTTCGGGCTTTATCACTGTGAGCACCTCATCAAGGTATTTGCGTGCTTCATAGCGTGCCATGGGTAGATCGTGCAGCAGATAGTTGCCGCAGTCTCTGGGTTGTGTGCCCGGCACTTCCCCTGTGAAATTGGCCACAAATTCAAATGTACGTATCATCAGTTCCACGATATCTTTGCTTTCGAGGTCGCCCTTTATAAGTAGGTAATTGCCTGTCAGGCATCCCATGGGTCCCCAATACACTATGCGATCTTTCCATTGTGGTTCGTTGCGCAGATAGGTGGCAGCCAGATGCTCTATGGTATGCAGGGCTCCTTGATGCAGGGCTGGCTCGCGGTTTGGTTCTTTCATTCTGACATCAAAGGTGGTAACTATTTCGCCACCAACCTCATCCTTGCGCGACACATAAATGCCCCTGAGAAGGGCCTCATGGTCGATGGTAAAACTTGGTATCTTGTCCATATTATCTCAATTCTTATTATTGATTTATTAATACTTCTTTCCTGTACTTATAAATTTCCTATCCCTCTATGCTCTCGAGAAAAGACTTGGTCACATTGAATGAGTTGTCGGCAATTTTTTCCCAGAAATCAAAATACATCTGTGCCTTGTCATCCTTGAGCGGGATATCGCTAATTATGCGGAAGGATACGAATGGTACACCTTCTGTGTGACAGACATGAGCAATGGCGGCCGACTCCATATCCACAGCCATGGCATCGGGGAAGTGTGAGATGATGGAGCGCATCTTCTCGCGGTCGTCCACAAACCAGTCGCCAGTCACTATTAGACCCTTGCGCACAGTGGTGCCGCATTTCAGAGCCAAGGCCTTGCTAACTAATTGCTCGGCACACTCAAAGCGTGAGGGTTGTCCTATCACCTGTCCGTATTCAACTTCGCTGCCGCAATACACGTCATGATAG
This sequence comes from Prevotella sp., assembly GCA_022782305.1. Lineage (GTDB taxonomy): Bacteria > Bacteroidota > Bacteroidia > Bacteroidales > Bacteroidaceae > Prevotella. Next base: position 936 of record JALFPC010000115.1, read on the forward strand.
CAAGTCTGCTCTGCTACCACCACTTGTTGCACTTCAAGTGACACGTCGGCACCACCAGCCACGCCTGTAGACACCATCACGTCGGGATGGAAAGCATTGATCATTTCCAATGAGCACATTGCTGCGTTTACCTTGCCTATGCCGGATGTGGCCATAACTATTGTGTTGTTGCCCAGTTTACCCATGGTAAATGGTTTGTTGTTAATTGTTATCGTTGAGTAATCTGTTATCAAATCCCTGACTCGCAGGAATTCTTTCTCCATTGCTATTACAACACCTATTTTCATATTATTTCTTATATTTTTTGTGCAAAGATAATGAATAATCGGATTTTTCCACTATCTTTGCAGTGAAAATATTTTCAAACCAAAAAAAATACATGAATGTAATAAAGAAATGCCTGCCAGATGTGTTGGCAGTGCTGCTGTTTGCCTTATTGGCATTTGCCTATTTCTTCCCTGCCGACATAGATGGCAGGATATTGTATCGTCATGACCATTCCGCTGGCAGGGGAATGGGTCAGGAAGCCGTAGACTATCACAATCGCACGGGAGAGTATACCCGCTGGACCAATTCGGCCTTTTGCGGTATGCCCACATATCAGTCGAGTCCTTCCTATCATAGCCAGGATGTGCTATCGGCTGCAAGCAAGGCATATCATCTGTGGTTGCCTGAGAATGTGTGGTATGTGTTTGCATATCTGTTGGGATTCTATATTCTGCTGCGTGCCTTTGATTTCCGGCAGTCGTTGGCGGCATTGGGTTCCATACTTTGGTCGTTTAGCACCTATTTCCTTATTATCATAGCCGCTGGGCATATATGGAAGGTAATGGCATTGGCCTATCTCCCTCCGATGATTGCGGGAGTGATATTGGCATTACGTGGCCGCTATACACAGGCTTTTGTGGTTACTGCTATCTTCTCGGGTCTTGAGGTGCTTGCCAACCATGTGCAGATGACATATTATTTCCTTTTTGTCATCTTCTTCATGCTTGTGGCATACCTGATAGACGCCATACGCAATAAAACTCTGCCTGCCTTTGCCAAGGCTGTGGCCACCTGTGCCGCAGGTGCCATAGTGGGCATAGCACTCAATACATCCAATCTCTATCACACATGGGAATACAGCAAGGAGAGCATGCGAGGCAAGAGCGAAATAGTAAAAGCCAACTCCGCAAACCAGACAGACAGCGGACTTGAGCGCGATTATATAACCCAATGGAGTTATGGCATTGACGAGACTTGGACCCTCATGGTGCCCAATACCAAGGGTGGTGCCTCTATGCCATTGTCATATAATGAGACAGCCATGGAGCATGCCGATAATATGTATCTGGGTATATACCAGCAGATAGGGCAGTATTGGGGCGAGCAGCCGGGCACCAGTGGTCCTGTATATGTGGGCGCTTTTGTCATGTTCCTCTTTGTACTGTCGCTCTTTATTGTCAAGGGACCCATCAAATGGGCTATGCTGGCTGCCACCATATTGTCTATACTGCTCTCGTGGGGGCATAACTTTATGTGGTTCACAGATATCTTCATCGATTATGTGCCCATGTATTCTAAGTTCCGCACCGTGGCATCTATCCTTGTCATTGCTGAGTTTACTATACCTCTCATGGCTATGCTCGCCCTCAAGGAGATAATCTCCGACCCGCAGTTGCTCACACGCAAAATACGATGGGTATATCTGAGTTTCGGGCTCACTGCTGGATTATGTCTGCTCTTTGCTCTCATGCCAGGTGTCTTCTTCTCTGATTTTGTGTCATCATCAGAGATGAGGTCGTTGTCACAGATACCTCAGGAGCAGTTGCAGCCATTGCTTGCCAACCTCACCGAGATGCGCAAGGCTATGTTTACTGCCGACTGCTGGCGCTCGTTCTTGATTATCGTTGTCGGCACCCTTCTGCTGCTTGTTTACAAGGCTGGCAAGATAAAGGCATTGCCGCTTACCATCGTCCTCATGGTTATCTGCCTTGTTGACCTATGGCAGATAAACAAACGCTATCTCAACGACTCTATGTTTGTGGAGAAGAGCGTGCGTGAGCAACCCATCACCAAAACTCAGGCTGAGGAGCAGATTCTGAATGATCAGTCACTCTATTTCCGCACTCTCAATCTCACTACCAATACATTCAACGAGAATGAAACCTCATACTACCTCAAGAGTATCGGTGGCTATCATCCAGCCAAGTTGCGCCGATATCAGGAACTCATAGAGGCTTACATTCATCCTGAGATGAACAAGATATATGGTGCCGTGGCCCAGGCCGGAGGAGATATGACACAGGTGAATGGCGACAGCATCTTCCCTGTGCTCAACATGCTCAATGCAAAATATTTTATCCTGCCGCTGCAAAACGGTCAGCAGGTACCACTGCAGAATCCATACGTGCATGGCAACGCATGGTTTGTGGATAATGTCAAGTACGTAGATAATGCCAATGAAGAACTTGATATGCTGGGTAAGTTGAGTTTACGCCATGAGGCTGTGGCAGACAAGCGTTTTGCTGAAATCCTTGGCAAGTCAGTGCCCCAGGATTCCACATCTTTAGTCACCCTCACAGCCTATGATGCAAACGAACTTAAATACGATGTAAACTCTGCCACTGGCGGCATCATCGTCTTCTCTGATATCTACTATCCCGGATGGACAGCCACTGTGGATGGTCAGGATGTGCCTGTAGGTCGTGTTGACTATGTGCTTAGGGCCATCAATGTGGGTAAGGGGCAGCATAAGGTGGTGCTAACCTTCAAACCCAAGTCTGTGGAGATTACTGAAGGTATCGCATATTGCGCCTATGCTGTGCTCTTTATAGCAATGCTCTTCATAGCATACAATGAATATAAGAAACGCAAAATATTGAAGGATGGAAACAAAGAATAACGATGGCATGCTTATGCGCAATGGTGTGAGTCTGCTCATACCCTTTTTGCTCATTACTTCCTGTTTCGCCCTGTGGGGATTTGCCAATGATGTGACCAGTCCGATGGTCAAGGCTTTCTCTAAGATATTCCGCATGAGCGTCACCGAGGGAGCACTTGTGCAGGTAGCATTCTATCTTGGTTATTTTGTCATGGCCTTTCCTGCTGCCTTATTCATCCAGCGCTATTCGTTCAAGGCAGGAGTGATGTTGGGTCTGTTGCTCTATGCCATTGGAGCTCTCGCTTTTATCCCAGCCAGTTATACAGGCTTCTATTATCCCTTTCTGCTGGCCTATTTTGTGATGACATGCGGACTGTCATTCCTTGAAACCAGTTGCAATCCGTATATCTATTGCATGGGCAGTGAGTCTACAGCCACACAACGTCTTAATATGGCCCAGGCATTCAATCCTATTGGAGCCCTGAGTGGCATGTATGTGGCCATGTTTCTCGTTCAGGCCAAGATGAATCCCATGGATAGCGCCACACGTGCCACCCTCTCAGATGATATGTTTGAGAGTGTCAAGGCACACGACCTGTCGGTGCTCATCCAGCCATACGTATATATAGGTATAGTGGTGCTCCTCATCCTTGCACTCATCTATTTTACCCGCATGCCCATGGATGCCGACACCCATTCGGGAAAAAGTCTGGGTCAGTCGCTCAGGGAACTGGTGCGAATAGGTAACTACCGTGAGGGAGTGATTGCCCAGTTCTTTTATGTGGGAGCTCAGGTGATGTGCTGGACCTTCATTATCCAGTATGGCACACGTGTGCTCATGAATGAAGGCATGGACGAGCGTTCTGCCGAGATTATGTCGCAGAAATTCAATATCGCCGCCCTTGTGCTCTTCACAGTCAGCAGGTTTATTTGCACATGGTTTCTCAAGTATATAAAGCCGGGCAAACTGCTTGCCGTGCTTGCCGTGTTGGCGGTCATGGCGATAATGGGAGTGATAGTATCCGACAGCCGATTCGGTCTCTATTGCCTTGTGGCAGTGAGCGGGTGCATGTCGCTGATGTTCCCCACTATCTATGGTATAGCCCTCAAGGGGCTTGGTGACAATGTAAAGGTGGGCGGTGCAGGTCTTATCATGTCAATACTTGGCGGTTCGGTCTTCCCACCTCTTCAGGCCATGATTATCGACTATGACGGCACCATTCTGGGGTTGCCTTCTGCCAATGTCTCCTTTGTGCTACCTCTCATCTGCTTTGTGGTCATAGCCTGCTATGGTGTCAAGAGCGAGAGTAGGTCATAATATTTTGATTAATTTAAAGTTGCTTCATTAGAGAATAAATATGAAAAAGTTGCTATCGCTACCTCCCAATCTGGTTGGCAGTTTCCATAATGTTACAGGATATAGTCATGAAGAGTATTTCTGCACCAACGACCCTATAGGCCACAAATTGGGCAGTGGTGGCGGCACAACATGGCTCTTGGAGTCGTGTCATCGCAACGATGCACCAAAGAGTTCCTTCGACGAGTGGTTGGCATCAGAAAAGCGTATCCTTTTGCATGCCGGTGGGCAAAGTAGGCGTTTGCCGTCGTATGCCCCTTCTGGCAAGATACTCACTCCGATACCTGTGTTCAGATGGGAGCGTGGACAGCGCCTCGATCAGTCGTTGCTGAGTCTACAGTTGCCTCTTTATGAGCGACTTATGGCCTTGGCTCCCGATAATATCCATACCATGGTGGTTAGCGGTGATGTGTATATTCGCGCCGCCCAGCAGTTGCCTCCCGTGCCTGATGCCGATGTGGTGTGCTATGGACTGTGGCTCGATTCATCCATAGCCAAGGATCATGGTGTCTTTGTGTCCACCCATTCGACCCCATCGGTATTGCAGACCATGCTACAGAAACCCTCTGTGGCTAAACTCAATGAATTGCTCCAGACCGGTTTCTATCTTACCGACATAGGCGTGTGGATGCTCAGCGACAGGGCAGTTAGACTGCTCAATGCCCGTTCTCACGAGCGAGGTTATTATGATCTCTATTCTGATTTCGGTTGCTCCCTCGGCACTCATCCCGTGGTAGACGATCCTGAACTCAAGGCGCTGACTGTGGCCATAGTACCATTGCCCGGTGGTGAGTTCTACCATTTCGGCACGAGCGGCGAGATGATTTCATCTATGGTAAGCATACAGAATATCGTCAACGACCAGCGAGAGATTATGCACCATGGGCGCAAACCACATCCATCGCTATTTGTGCAGAATGCCATCACAGAAATAACCTTCGATTCTTCCAATAGAAATATATGGGTGGAAAACAGCTATGTGGGGCCGAATTGGAGTCTTACCCATGACAATATCATCACTGGTGTGCCACACAATCGTTGGCATCTGAGACTCAATCCCGGCGAGTGTATAGACGTGATACCAGTTGGAGACAAACAATACTGCCTGCGCCGCTATGCCATCACTGACCGATTCGACGGAGATGAGCAGCAGCGTCGACAGTTTCCAGTATTTGACGATGATGCCTTCTTGCAGACCGAGATGCCGTGGACTGATGATAACCGTCAGGGCATAGAACCCATATCTATGATGTCGGCAGAAGAAATCTCAACCCATGCCAACCTTGAGCGCCTTGTGGCCCAGCGTCGCCATTTCCGCAAAGACAACTGGCAGGCGTTGGCCCTAAACCATCATCATAGCGTGTTTTATCAGCTCGATCTCGACGATGCTTCGAGGGCATTCCAACAGTATGGCATACCATTGCCGCCCGAACTCAACGATAGCGAACCGCTGATGAAACGCATTCAGGATGCCATGTTCCGAGGTCAGTCTGACCATGCTTTCTCTCTCTTGCGACAAGGGCTTACCTCTACGGTGCTCAGTCAGCGTCAGCAGCCTCGCAAGTCTGTATATGACGACCAGATAGTGTGGGGACGCTCTCCCGTGCGCATTGATATAGCTGGTGGATGGACCGATACCCCTCCCAATTGCCTTATGGAGGGAGGCAACGTGGTGAACCTGGCTATCGAACTCAATGGTCAGCAACCTCTTCAGGCTTACGTACGCGCCTGCTGTGAACCTCATATAGTGCTCAGAAGCATTGATTTGGGAGCTATAGAGGTGGTGGAGACATACGAGCAGTTGGCAGACTTCTCCCATGTGGGTAGTCCCTTTTCCATACCCAAGGCTGCCCTTGTGCTGGCAGGATTTCATCCCAACTACAGTGCAGAGCATTTTGGTTCTCTTCGCCAGCAACTTGAGGCTTTTGGTTGTGGCATAGAGCTCACTCTACTCTCGGCCATTCCGGCTGGCAGTGGACTGGGCACCAGCAGCATCCTTGCAGCCACGGTGCTTGGTGCAGTGAGTGATTTCTGTTCTCTTGCATGGGACAAAAACGAGATATGCCACCGCACACTTGTGCTCGAGCAGTTGCTCACCACGGGCGGTGGATGGCAAGATCAGTTTGGAGGTGTCTTAGGCGGTGTCAAACTCTTGCAGACAGAGCGCGGGTTCAGTCAGCAACCCCTGGTTAGATGGTTGCCTGATGACCTCTATACCCAACCAGACTATGCTGCCTGCCATCTGCTCTATTATACGGGCATCACGCGCACAGCCAAGCAGATACTGGCAGAGATAGTCAAGGGAATGTTTCTAAACAAGAATGAACAGCTCCGCTTGCTGCGTGAGATGAAAGCTCATGCCATAGACATGTCGGAAGCTATCTCTCGACATGATTTCAATCTCATGGGGCGTCTTGTGGCCCGTTCATGGGAGCAAAACCAGACCCTCGACTTAGGCACCAATCCTCCTGCCGTAGCCCAGCTCACATCGCTCATCCATGACCTTTGTCTTGGATATAAGTTGCCGGGTGCTGGTGGTGGCGGCTATCTCTATATGGTGGCCAAAGACCCCGAGGCTGCGGCCCGCATCCGTCAGGTACTCACTGTCAATGCACTCAATGCCAATGCCCGCTTTGTAAATATGACCCTCAGTCGTCAGGGACTACAGGTAAGCCGCAGTTGATGCCATGACAAAGGAGATGGAGTTTCGTACACGAGTGGAATTGCCCGAATATGATTTTACGATCAGTCCGGGATCACGTCTGCTCTTTGCTGGATCGTGTTTTGCCGACAATATTGGTAGCCGATTTGGCCGCAGTCGTTTCCATGCTGTGGTCAATCCCTACGGCACCATGTATAACCCCGTGAGCGTGCTCCATACCATTGAGCGCACCATGGCACAAACGGATTTTGTGCCTGACATAGTCTTTCTCACCCTTGGCACCAATCATGTATACAGACTCAAGGAAACTGGCGAGATTGTAGACAATTGCATGAAGCGCCCTCAGTCTCTTTTCATCGAGGAATGTCTCAGCATTGATGACTGCGCTGCCGCTTTGTCGCAGGTTGTAGCCATGGTCAGCGAGCGCAATCCCCAGGTAAAGGTAATCATCACCGTAAGTCCCATCCGTTATGCTAAATATGGTTATCATGGCAGTCAACTCTCAAAATCCATCCTTCTCTTGGCTGCCGACAGAGTGGTGGCTTCTCACTCATGCTGCCATTATTTTCCTGCCTATGAGATTGTAAACGATGAGCTACGCGACTATCGGTTCTATTCTGCCGACATGCTTCATCCTTCTGATGTGGCTGTCGACTACCTGTGGCAGCAGATTGCTCGTAACCTTTTCAGTGCCGAAACCCATGCTTATGTGGCAGCTATCAGCAAGGTGGTTAAGGCATTAGACCACAAACCCTATAACCCAGACTCACAGGATTATGCCGATTTCCTCAATCGCACCCGCAGTCAGATACATACATTGGCCGATGCCTATCCCCACCTACTAATCACCATGGCCGAGTTTTTTTAATAGCATCCATTTTTTTAGGTTTAATATCCATGAATAATTGTTGAAATACGGTGATAATATGTTCAAAATCACCAATTTTAAACCTAAATAGTCGTATTTTAACGCTAAATAAACCATTATTAATAATATTTTCACTACCTTTGCAAACGTTTTGGATAGTTTACATTTATTTAAGCAATACATTTTTTTATTTACATTTATTTTTTATATCCATTTTATGAATATTAAATATAGATTGACAAAGGTAATTAATCTGTTACTTGTGTTCCTACTCACATGCCTAATGGGTGTGAAGGCTCAGTCCACCACCTCATCAGTAGCCGGTGTAGCTACCGACAATGAAGGTGCTTTGGCTGGTGCTCTCATCACCATTGTGCATGTACCGTCAGGCACACGCTACACTACCGTGGCCAACCACGCTGGAAACTATCGTTTTGAAGGTCTGCGCACTGGTGGACCTTATCGTCTTGAGGCTTCTTATGTGGGTCACAAAAAGGCTGTTGTCAAGATCAGCCACCTCTATCTCGGACAGGTACACCTCTGCGATGTGAAATTGCCTGAGGGAAGTGAACTGGCTGAGGTAACCATTATTGGACGCGGTGCACAGGAGCGCAAAACAGGTGCTTCTGAGAACTTCACCACCGAGGATATGAAACGTGTGGCCACAGTAGACCGCCGAATTGAAGACATGCTCCGCCTCTCACCTTATTATATTGCGAGCGGTGCCTTTGGTGGACGAGATGCGGGCATGAACAACTATAGCATCGATGGTGCCAACTTCAATTACAATATGGGTCTCGACCGCATGCGCATGCCTGGTGGCGGCCATCCCTACGAAGAGGGATACAGCGGCACCCCCTTTTCTTTAGACGCCATAGAGGAAATTCAAGTGGTAAGCTCTGATTTCGATGTCAAAAACAGCAATTTCCTCGGAGCATCAGTAAATGCCGTAACTAAGAGCGGTACCAACATCTTCCGAGCCAGTGCCTACACATTATATAAGGATGAGCACTTGCGCGGCAACCGTGTAGACGGTACTTATCTCGGTAAACGTAACCCACAGCAGTGCAATATCTATGGTCTCACACTGGGTGGTCCCATCATCAAAGACAAACTCTTCTATTTCGTTAGCGCCGAACTTGAAAACGTGCCAAAGACACTCCACAACTGGAAACTCTCTACCGATGGTGTGGGCAATGCAGCCACCAATACCTCACGCGTCACTGCTGCCGATATGCAGCAGTTCGCCTCCGACCTCAAGAGCATGTACGGCTGGGATCCAGGCTCTTACGATGATTTCGAGGGCAACAACAAATATATTCGTCTCATGGCGCGACTTGACTGGAACATCTCCGACAAGCATCGCCTCATGCTGCGCTACAACCATATACATACCGACAACGACAACAACGTGAAGGGCGGTTCGCTCGGTCTGGGACATCCCGTGAGCATCTATTCGCAGTCGTTCAGCGGTTCCACATGGAAACAGATAGACAATGTATATTCGCTCACTGCAGAACTAAACAGTCGTTTAAATGCCTCCATGACCAACAAGTTGACAGCCGGATTCACATTCAATGATGCTAACAACCGCGAGAGCGACGCCGACTTCCCAACCATCGATATCATGAAACCAGATGATGCTGGCACCCTGCGCCCATTTATGAATGCAGGCTACGACCAGCACTCATGGAACAATGGTATCAACGAGAAGAGCTGGAACATAACAGATAATTTCACATGGTCGCTTGATGACCATTTCCTCTCCTTCGGAGCCGCCTTCGAGTCGGTGGTAGCCTCCAACTGCTATATGCGCTATGGTGCAGGATATTACCGCTATGCTTCTTACGATGATTTCGTAAATAAGCGAGCACCAAGCGCCTTCGCCATGTGCTGGTCGCTGACCGGCGACGAGCGTGCCCTCTCTGATGTTACATACAACCGCTTCTCGCTCTATGCACAGGATGAGTGGCGTGTCAACCCACGTCTTCGCTTGCTCTATGGTGTGCGCATGGATCTCCCTATGTATGTAAACGACAGATATGAAAACCCATCCGTTGTGGGATTGCAATTTGGCAATAGCGACCTCAATACCAGCGATTGGCCAAAGGCCGTGCCAATGATCTCGCCACGTGTAGGCTTTAATTACGACCTCACCAAAGACGGCAAGATTAAATTGCGCGGAGGTACGGGCATATTCACTGGTCGCTTCCCACTCATCTTCCTCAGCAAATTGCAGGAAAACAGCGGCATGATACAGACATCCGTACAGATAAACAATGCCTCGCATGCTCTGTTGCCATATCTTGAGGGAGGTGTGCGCAGACCACAGCAGGTGCTCAGCGAGGTGGTGCCCAACCTGCCAGACAATCTCAAGAGCCTCTTCCCTACAGAACCGGGTGCAGTGGCTAACCTCACCACTATCGACCGCAACTTCAAGATGCCTCAGGTGTGGAAGACAACACTGGCCGTAGACTATACCCTGCCAGTGCCATTCCCCGCAGTGTTCACTCTCGAAGGCACTTTTGCCAAGGATATCAATGCCCTCACCATCCGCGACCTCAACATAGACCCTGCAAAAGTGGAGGCCAACAGGTTTGCGGGTCCCGATGACCGCTTCTTCTATCCTGGTGCAGCAGCCAAACGCTATGACAATGTAACCAATGAAAACGGCAAACCCTATACAGGCTATGCCTATGAGCTCACCAATACAAACAAGGGCTATTCTGCCAATATAGTGGCACAACTCAAGGCTGAGCCTCTCAAGAATCTCAATGTGATGGCTGCCTATACCTATACAGTATCAAAGACCATGAACAGCATGGCAAGCAGCAATGTGGACGCTTCTACACTGCCCACTGTAAACGGCTACAACTACCAGTCGCTCCACAATGCACGCTATGTATACTCTCCACATAGGCTGATAGCATCGGCATCATACCGCTTCAACTCATCTTGCGACAAGGCTTCCACCCTCGTGTCGCTCTTCTATGAGGGACGTAGAAACAACGGATATTCTATCACCTATGATGGCGACATGAACAACGACGGCATCAACCAGGACCTCATCTATGTGCCTGCATCCAAGGATGAACTCATCTTCAAAGATAAGACCGTGGGGGGCGTCACCTTCAATGCTGCCGACCAGCGTGAGGCATTCTGGAACTTCATAAACCAAGATCCTTATCTCTCCGACCGCAAGGGCAAATACACAGAGCCTTGGAGTGCTTACAACCCATGGTTCAACCGTTTCGACCTTCGTCTCAGTCGCGAGTATTCAATCAAGGTAGGCAAGAGCACCAATCGTCTTCAGTTCAGTTTCGACATACTCAATGTCGGCAACCTCATCAACAGCAATTGGGGTGTCACCAAGATAGTCAACAATGCCGCTGCCAAGCCGCTCAAGAGGGTAGGGGTGACAGCCGACAACCAACCTATCTACACCATGTCGCATTATACCGACACTGATGGCAAGACCAAACTCATAGACCACACCTTTGATGTGGTCAAGAATTACCAGCAGTGCTGGCGTATGCAGATAGGCATCAAGTATACCTTCAATTAAGAATCAGAAAATTTTTTAGTTGATATTGTAAATACCCGCTGAAAACACATACGAAAACGTTAACTAATTAGGGCGGAAGCAAGGGAATAATCCTTGTTTCCGCCCAATTCTTCTCTGCCTAACCCTTTTCTTCTCTGCCTAATCCTTTTCTTCTCTGCCTAACCCTTTTCTTCTCTGCCTAACCCAATTCTTTTAGAAGGTGCAGCAACTCTCCGTCTCCTCTCTTATCCTAAACGCTCTGTAATGGCAAAAGACCACAGACATAGGCAGAGTTTATCGGCACCGCAGATTCTTATTATACAAGACCAGTTTTTGTTAGGTTATAAGAATAGGCATTCTTATGGTACAAGAACAGTTATTCTTACGGTACAAGAACAGCTGTTTTTATGGTATAAGAACAACTATTCTTATGGTACAAGAATAACTGTTCTTACGGTACAAGAATAACTGTTTTTATGAGGTAAGAACAACTGTTCTTATACCCCCTCTTCAGTCTTGGACACTCTTGGACATTCTTGGACATCCTTGGCTCAGCGGTGTTTCTTTGGCTATATGCCTATGGTTTTGGTAAGTAGGCGCGAGAAATATTAGCATTTCAAGTTTCTCAAGTTGAATCAGAGAATAAGCGCAAGCGTTCAAGGCACGCCCCGAAGGGGCAACGAGCACATAGCCCAGGGCATCGCCCTGGGTATGATGAAGCGATGAAGTACGCCCCGAAGGGGCAAAAGCATTATCGTGCAAGCGTTTATAGAGACGCTTTTGCCCTTTCAGGGCGCAATAGCGGTGGCTAATCTACCCAGGGCGATGCCCTGGGCTATGCGCTTGCTGGGCCTTCAGCCCGCTCCTTAAACGCTTGTCA
>JALFPC010000119.1 GCA_022782305.1 Prevotella sp.
GCCACGACACCATGATCACTATAATGGATCTGCTCGGCATTCATCCAAACCAACAGCGAGAGCAGGCTTCACTGCCCCTCATCAAGGCTGTGGTAAAGATGCGTGCTACCAAGGAAGAGCAGGAGATTGCAGCCATTGAGCACGCCTGCGACATTGGATATGAGATGCACACCGCAGCCATGCGCATCACACGACCCGGACTAACCGAACGCTACGTGGGCGGACAGGTGAGCGGCATTGCCAACTCTATGGCTTCTATGGTCAGCTTCGCTACTATCTTCTCGCAACACGGAGAGATCATGCACGGCATACCACGCTGGGATATCCTACAGGAGGGGCGACTCGCACTATGCGATGCAGGTTGCGAGCTCGACGATTATTGTTCTGACAATACACGCACCTTCCCTGTGAGCATGACATACACCCAGAGACAAAAGGAGATATACCAGATAGTTGTAGACTGCCACGACTATGCCCTTGAGGTGGCTAAACCAGGAGTAAAATGGTATGATGTGCACATGAACGTATGTCGACTGATGACAGACCGACTCAAAGAGGTGGGACTTATGAAAGGCGACACCGAAGAGGCCGTAAGGGCTGGAGCTCATGCACTCTTTCTGCCTCACGGATTGGGTCACATGATGGGTATGGACGTACACGACATGGAGGGGCTCGGACAGCAGTATGTGGGCTTCGACGAAGAAACACAACCCTCCACACAGTTCGGAACCAACTGCCTGCGCATGGGCCGTAGACTCGAGGAGAATTTCGTGATGACCGATGAGCCTGGCATATATTTCATCCCCGACCTCATTGACGACTGGAAGGCAAAGGGACTGCATGCCGATTTCATCTGCTACGACAAAGTAGAGACATACAAAGACTTCGGTGGCATCAGAATAGAAGACGACCTGCTCATCACCAAGGATGGCTGCCGCTTCCTCGGCACTAAGCGCATACCTTACCATATCAATGATGTGGAAGAATACATACGAGAAAACAGAAAATGATGTGACACCTAAAAATATTGGTGACATAAAACAAATTATTACATAATAAATTATTATATAACAAATTATCAAATCATGAAAAGAATCTTAGTTATTGCCATGGCCGCTTTTATGGTGGCTGGGGCTCATGCAGGCAAGAAGAAAGAGCCTGTAAACAAAAACAAGCATGTTTTCACTACAATAAAGGAAAACAAGATTACAAGCATTAAAGACCAAAACCGCAGCGGCACGTGCTGGGACTATTCTACCCTCTCATTCTTCGAGAGCGAGATTCTGCGCAACAGTGGAAAGACCTATGACCTCTGCGAGGCTTTCGTTGCCAACAAAACCTATATGGACAGGGCAATAGCAGCAGTGCGCATGCATGGCGACATATCTTTCTCTCAGGGCGGTTCTGCCTACGATCCATGGTATTGCATAGTAAACTATGGTATCTGCCCCGAGGACGCAATGCCCGCAGCAGGCTCTCTCTATGGTGACTCTCTCAACAATTTCAATGAGTTCTTCGCAGTTATGACCCCATACGTGGAGGCAGTGGCCAAGGGCGACCACAAGAAACTCTCTACACAGTGGAAGGTGGGTCTGCAGGGCATCATTGATGCCTATCTCGGCAAGTGCCCCGACACCTTCACCTATGAGGGAAAATCATACACACCACAGACTTTTGCCAAGAGCTTGGGCCTCGACTTCGACGATTATGTGAGCATCACCAGTTTCTCTCACCGTCCATACTGGAAACCATTCGTTGTGGAGGTACAAGACAATTGGCGCTGGGCAGAAAGCTATAATGTGCCTCTCGATGATATGATGCGCATCATAGACAATGCTATCAATGAGGGTTACACTATCATGTGGGGTGGCGACGTGAGCGAAGAGGGATTCACACGCAAGGGTTTGGCCATGGCCATCGATACCAAGCAGGTGCAGAGCCTTACAGGTAGCGACGCCGCACGTTGGCTCCGCCTGACAAAGGACAAGAAGACTGCCACTATCGACTCTCTCGGAGTCAATGCTCCTGAGGTGGTTGTTACTCCCGAAATGCGTCAAGAGGCTTACGACAACTGGGAGACTACCGACGACCATGGCATGCACATCTATGGTATAGCCAAAGACCAAAACGGCAAAGAGTATTATATGGTTAAGAACTCATGGGGTGAGTTTGGCGACTATAAGGGAACCTGGTATATGACTAAGGCATTCATAGCATATAAGACCATGGATTATATGGTTAACAAAAAGGCCATCCCAGAGGATATCAGAAAAAAACTTGGCATTTGATAAATGCTATATATCTGTTGTGATGCGG
>JALFPC010000024.1 GCA_022782305.1 Prevotella sp.
GATTCAAACCTTGTAGTACGCTCTACCCTATCCTTTTCAGTATTGTCATTTTTCATTACACACTCAGCCGTAGACTTTTGAGAGAAACATAAGTCCAGACATAAAGCAAGCAGGCAAATGCCAATAATTCTCATATTCATAATGAAATATTTTTTTGTAGATATAAGGAAGATGAGTTAAATCTTCTGCCATTAAATCATGCAAAGATACATTTAAATTGCAGAATAACAAATATTTTCTTGTGCAATAATCTCATGTTTAGTAATATTTAACAAAATACATACTGTTTGCGATAACAACGTATTGCTATTTTTTGTAATTTTGCACCGATTTTCGTCAGAACTTGATGAAACAATCCAAAAAGTTTAAAGTAAAAAGATACAAGGTATTCCAAGATGAGACAATTAAAGATTCAAAAAAGTATTACAAATCGCTCAAGTGAGGCTTTGGATAAGTATCTCGTTGAGATTGGTCGTGCTCCACTTATTTCTATTGATGAAGAGATAGAATTAGCTCAAAAGATTCGCAAGGGTGGTCCCGAGGGCGAGAGGGCTAAAGATAAGTTGGTCACCGCAAACCTCCGATTTGTAGTATCCGTTGCCAAGCAGTATCAGCATCAGGGTCTCACCCTTACTGACCTTATTGACGAGGGCAACATTGGTCTTATCAAGGCAGCCCAGAAATTTGATGAAACACGTGGTTTCAAGTTCATATCTTATGCTGTTTGGTGGATTCGCCAAAGTATTCTTCAGGCTATTGCCGAGCAGAGCCGAATTGTGCGACTGCCTCTCAATCAGGTTGGTTCGCTCAACAAAATCAACCATGAAATCAACAAGTTTGAGCAGGAAAACCAGCGTCATCCCTCTGTGGCAGAACTTAGTGAAGCCACTAATCTTGATGAAGAAAAGATTGGCCAAAGCCTTATGGCTGATGGTCATCATGTATCTATAGATGCACCTTTCCAGGATGGCGAGGATAACTGTATGCTTGACGTGATGGCAAGTGGCGATGACAGCCGTACAGATCGTCATGTAGATCATGAGTCAATGGCTCTTGAACTTGACAATGTGCTCAAGAAGGTACTCAAAGACCGCGAGATGACCATAATCAAAGCTTGTTTTGGCATTGGCACACATGAGAAGGGGCTCGAGGAAATTGGTGATCAACTTGGTCTTACCCGCGAGCGTGTCAGACAGATTAGGGAGAAGAGCATAGCCAAACTTCGCGAGAGTGGCAACTCCAAGATTCTTATTAAATATCTAGGATAATCCAAGATTTTATACAAATATCCTGGATAAACAATATAAAAAATCCTTTTATTCTTTGGTCTCTCAATAATTTTTTAGTAATTTTGGGACCATGAAAGTAAGGGAATGCATAATGTTAATACTATTAGGCATACTTGCATGTATGCCTAATAGTATTTTTGGCAAACCTTCTCAGTCAGACAGTCTGATTCTCGAGAGGGTTTTTGCTTATGGTACCCATTATGCAAATGCTGATTCTGGTGCACATAGATCCATGTATCTTCGTTTCTCCATGAAGACAGACCGTCGCAATTTTGTGCTCATGTTTATCCCTTCGATGTATAATGTTTCGCGGGGAAAACGCAAATATATTGCCGAGAGTTTTAGTGATGTGTCGTTCAAATCGATCAGTGACTATAAGGTAAGCCGAAGGATGGTGTCTACCACTATTCCACACGACAAGCGGGTACAAACGGCAGTGGCCAAGCATCTTGTGCCAAACTTATATGGCGAGACCATCTCTTCAGACTGCGTGCTCTCGCCGTTCAACCGCCTTAACAGAAAAATGTATCGCTATCGTATCAATAGTAGCGGTAATGGCACAGCCCTCGTCACCATTCGTCCACGTACCCAAAACACAATGCTCGTGAGGGGTTGGGCACAAGTAGATCCTTCAACCGGCAGGATTTTGGTAGCGCGACTGATGTATGAGTATGACATGCTAAAGATTGATATGATGATAGAGATGGATGAGCAGGGCAATAGCATCATACCCCATAAGGTAAAGACCAACTGTGTGTTCTCATTTATCGGTAATAAGATAAGTAGCCAATACAATACCTTTTTAGACAGGGATTCAGTGGTTGCCAACTCATCAATGGCGGTCATACGTGAAGACTCGCTCACTGACTTTGAAAAATCCATTTATGACGACCACTATGTCTCTCTGAATGCCGATACCGCCACTACTGTAGACCGAGGTATTGGTAAGATGGCCAAAGAGACATGGCGCTTCATGGGAGACAATATGTTTGCGCGTATCACAGCCAACAATTCACGCGCGTCATTGCGCATCTCCCCTATCCTCAATCCTTTCTATCTCAACTACAGCAACCGCAAGGGACTATCATACAAGTTGAAGATACGAGCATCATACCGGACGGGGCATAATAGCGAGTTGCTCTTCAATCCACGTTTCGGTTACAACTTTAAGATCAAACGTTTTTTCTTTGATGCCCCCCTGCGCTATGTGATTGACCAAAAGCATAATATATGGTTGGAAACATCGGTATCTAATGGCAACAGGATAAACAATTCCGACATCCTCGACATAATAAAGGAAGAGCACAGAGATACCATAAATTTTGATAATCTCGATCTTGACTATTTCACCGACAATATCTATCAGTTTAGGTTTAATGTACGCCTGTTTGGATGTGTTGATGTAATCCCAGGAATAATATTCCACAACCGCGTGGCAGTAAACAAGTTTGTAATGGGACTTATGGGTAAGGAGACCCACTATCGCAGTTTCGCCCCTACCCTGTCGCTATCTTGCCGTCCTACATCCCATTCTCCATTGTATTCACTTACATACGAGCGAGGTATCAAAGGAGTGATGCGCTCCAATCTCGAATATGAGCGCATCGAGATGGACATGACCCACACCATTCCCCTCCACTGTCTGCGCAAGTTAGACATTCGTTTTGGTGGAGGCTTCTATACCAATCGCAATACCAATTATTTCATTGACTTTGCCAATTTCCGCGACAACTATCTCAGTTCGTCGTGGAATGAAGACTGGTCAGGCGATTTCCACCTTGTAAAGAGTGAGTGGTATAATGCATCTCGCTGGTATTTGCGCTATAATACCACCTATGAAACACCTATGCTCGTCATGTCGTGGTTGCCACTCGTTGGCCGTTTCATAGAGTCTGAGCGTATCTATCTCAACTTGTTGCAGTTGGAGCACACTCCCTCCTATGCTGAACTGGGATATGGCTTTAGCAATAGACTCTTTTCGGTAGGACTTTTTACCAATTTTATGAATGGCAAGTTTGGTAGTTTCGGTGCAAAATTCTCTTTTGAACTCTTCAATAGATGGTGAAAACATTAAACAATACAAATATGAGCAGTTTCCCTTTAGTTATTTACAAGGCGAGTGCAGGTAGCGGCAAAACCTTTACTTTGGCAGTAGAATATATCTCGTTGCTGATTTCCAATCCCGACTCATATCGTAATATTCTGGCAGTAACCTTTACAAACAAGGCTACCAACGAGATGAAGATGCGCATACTCAGCCATCTCTATGGCATATCCCACAATCTGCCCGACTCTAAAGACTATCTCGAACAGGTAAAAAAGAGAACCGAACTTGATGAGCCTGTCATCATCTCCAATGCTGGAAAGGCACTGGGGCTGCTCCTCCACAACTATAATTATTTCCGTGTGGAAACCATCGACTCCTTCTTCCAAGCCGTATTGCGCAATCTGGCACGCGAACTGGATCTTACACCAAACCTACGCATTGAATTACGGGATGAGGAGATAGAATCAAAGTCGGTGGATAAGATGATAGAGGAATTAAAACCTGGTGATAACGTTTTGAGTTGGATATTGGAGTATATCTCTGACAATATGAGCAATGACAAAGGCTGGAATGTTATCAGGCAGATAAAGGATTTCGGCCGCACCATCTTTAAGGATTTCTATAAGGAGAATCAAGAGCAGATAAGTGCTTTTCTCTCTTCTTCAGATAGTTTCAACCAGTACCGTAAGATGCTGAAAGACATAAAGAAAGACGCTGAAGAGAAATTGCAATCCATACCTAAAAAATTCTATAAAATCATTGATAAAGAAGGATTTAAAATTAAAGACTTTAGTTATGGCAGCAGTGGTGTGGCTGGCTTTTTTGTCAAGATTGAAGAGGGTCGTTATGACAGTGGCATAGTAACCACTCGTGTAAGCAAAGCCGTTAATAGTGCCGATGCATGGGTATCAAAGTCGAGCTCCAACCATGATGACATTACCGCCTTGGCCAGAAGTGTACTGATACCGCTTCTACAGCAGTCATTGACTGTTCGCGAAACTTTGTGGCGCCAGTATCACAATGCCGATGTAACGCTCAAGCATCTCAACCAACTGAGATTGCTCAACGACATAGAAAAGCGAGTGCGACGCTATAACGAGTCAAGCAACACTTTTCTGCTCAGCGACACTCAGTATCTCCTCCATCGTCTCATAAGCGAATCCGATGCACCGTTTATATACGAGAAGATAGGAGCACAGTTGAAGCATGTGATGATAGACGAGTTTCAAGACACAAGCAGTTTGCAGTGGCAGAATTTCAAGGTACTCCTCAAGGAATCAATGAGCCATGCAGATGCTTTCAATATGATTGTTGGTGATGTCAAGCAGAGCATATACCGCTGGCGTTCAGGTGACTGGCGTCTGTTAAGCAATCTCAAAGATGAGTTCAAAGGAGCCGCCAATGATATCCCCCTTGACACCAACTACCGTTCGCAAAAGAATATAGTAACCTTCAACAATCAGTTTTTCATTGACGCAGTGGCTTATGAGACTGGAGAGAATGTAGATGCAGGCAGTCATCTGGGCAAAGCATACGAAGACGTGATTCAGAAATTGCCCAATTCAAAGAAAGATAATAACATGGGACTTGTTGACATACAACTCGTCCCCCGCAACTCTGATTATGAATCCCGCACCTTGAATTATATCTCCGACAAGATACATATGCTGCTATCACAAGGAGTAAAACAAAAGGATATCGCCATACTGGTACGTACAAATAAGTCAATCCCCGTGATTGCCAACTATTTTGTTGAAAATCATCCAGACATAGTCATTGTCAGCGACGAGGCATTCCGTCTCGATGGCTCTCCGGCCGTCAAGATACTGAGCGAAGCCCTGCGTCTCATCGCCCATCCCAACGACATGCTCACACGCTGCAATCTGGCTGTATTATACCAGTTGCATGTGATGGGCAACCCATTGGGCAGCGGTACCATGCTCCTCGCAGATGGTTCCCCCAATAGTTTGCTGCCCCAGAAATTTATTGAAGAGATGAAAGTTCTGTCCACCCTGCCTTTGTATGAACTTGCAGAGAATATCTATCAGATATTTAATCTGCAAATCCTTGACAAACAGAGTGGTTACGTGTGCGCATTCTATGATTTACTAACTTCTTTCGTAAATGATAACACCTCAGATATAGATGCATTTCTTGAGCAATGGGACACCACGCTATGCAGCAATACCATACAAGGCGACGAGGCTGACGGAGTGCGCATAGTGTCTATCCACAAGAGCAAGGGACTGGAGTATGACAATGTCATTGTGCCGTTCTGCGACTGGCGTTTAGAGATGGCAGGAGATATTCTATGGTGCAAACCCGGAGAGAGTCCTTATGATAAGTTACCACTGGTGCCAGTAGATTTCAGTGCCCGCAACATGTTGGAAACAATATATGAAAAGGACTATAAGGAAGAGACCCTTCAACTGATGGTAGACAATATGAACCTGCTATATGTGGCATTCACCCGTGCCAGCAACAACCTCTTCGTCATGGGCACAACGGGAGAAAAAGGGCGTCGCTCATCGCTGATTCAAAACTGCATCGAGACGGTATGCAATAATCTAAATGCAATCATCAACGGTTCGTCCACATTGGAAAAGTGCGAGGATGACAATGGTATATCTATCCATTTCTCCTTTGGTTCACTCTTTGTGGGCAAAGAAAAGGAAAAGAAAGTCACACACAATAAATTACTACAACAATCAAATAACAAGATAATCACAGTTTCTTCATTCGATTCTAAGGTAGAGTTCAGACAGAGCAACCGAAGTCGCCAGTTTATTGACAATGCCAATATTGCCGACATTACCATTAATGCTGATAACATCAATGCTCAGGAAGCAACAGGCAACAAGACCTCGAGCCAGTATATCAATATCGGTTTGCTCATGCACCGTGTCCTTTCCACCATCACCACTATCGACGACCTACCCCGCGCCATTGACCAATTACATCGTGAGGGACTAGTAGGCGGCACTTCCGTATCATATTCCAGACTCGAGTCACTTCTCCGCCAACGTCTCTCTGCCAATGGTATGGTTCAGCGATGGTTTGCCAGTGGTTGGCAGGTGTTCAACGAATGTAAGGCATTAGTAAGTGTAGATGGTATGGTTAAAGAACTACGTCCCGACCGCGCCATTACTAACGGCACCGATACCATAGTCATCGATTTTAAGTTCGCCGCCCCCTTGGATGAGCACCGCAGGCAGGTATCGGGATATATGCGTCTACTCGAGTCAATGGGCTATCCCGGCGTGAAAGGCTATCTATGGTATGTTTATACTAACAAGATCATTGAAGTAAAATAAATCCCAAACACACTACGATATGAAAGCATTTTTGGAATATGTGGCAGAAGATATGATACGCAGATGGGGCAACGACCTGTCTCGCACAGTGGTTGTCTTTCCCAACAAGCGCGCCCAGTTATTTCTAAATCAGTATTTGCTTAAGGCTAATGGCGGATCCCCATTGTGGAGCCCCGTCTACACCACTATCACCGACATGTTTCTCCGTCATAGTCAGTATCAGGAGGCCGACAGTCTGAAGTTGATCTGCGACCTTCATAAGAGTTATGTGTCTGTAACCAAGTCTATTGAAACCCTCGATCAGTTCTTTGCGTGGGGACAGGTGATGTTGTCTGACTTTGATGATATTGACAAGAATATGGCCGATGCCCGCCAGGTGTTTGCCAACATCCGCGACATACATGAGTTTGATGATATCTCCTATCTGACAGAAGATCAGAAATCGGTGCTCAAGTCCTTTTTTAGCAATTTCACCGATGGCCATGAGTCGGAACTGCGCCGCCGTTTTCTACATCTTTGGTGCCATCTTTATGAAATATATACCGATTTCAACGCCCGCCTGTCGTCGCAGCAACTGGGATATCAAGGTGCCATATACCGTCGTGTGGTTGAAGACAGTAGCGTCTGTTTTGGCTACGACCGCTATCTTTTTGTTGGTTTCAATCTTTTGCAGAAAGTGGAGCGACGCCTCTTTGACCGTCTACAATCAGATGGAAAGGCATTCTTCTATTGGGATTTTGACCGCTATTATATGCCCACATCCCATGGCCACGAAACCAATGAGGCAGGCCGTTATATATCCCAATACCTCAAATACTACCCAAACGCCCTTGACATATCCAATGATGCCATATATAACAATTTTTCTATGTCCAAGGATATCACCTACCTGTCGTCGCCCACTGAGAACCTTCAGGCAAGGTATATCTCCGAGTGGTTGACCTCACATCCTGAGCGCATCAGTGCCGGCAACCGTACCGCCATAGTGATGTGCAATGAGCAACTCCTACCTGCCGTTATCCATTGCCTTCCATCTGATGTGCACGATGTCAATATCACCACGGGATATCCACTGAGTCAATCACCATTCTGCTCGCTCATCGACAAACTCTTCGACCTGCAGACAGATGGGCGACTCAATAACAATGCATCGTATCGCACAAGCATAGTCAGGCAACTACTCCGCCATCCTTACATGCCATATATCTCGGCATCCTATTCAAATCTTCTCGATGATATCAATGCCAATCTCACATTCAGCAAACATGTGGATGCACTATGCTTAGACGATGATTTAACCCTTGTCTTCAACCCATTGGACCCCAGTCACTCACAACCATCCACCAAGAGTATAATCAAATGGATGTCAGACATCATAACACTCATAGGTGTACACTCACGTGATGTTGAGGATCCACTCTTCAAGGAGTCTCTGTTCTGTGTTTTTACCTCCTTGTCTCGCGTCTATGACCTCATAGACAGTAGCGATCTCTTGGTTGATATTCACACCCTGCACAATGTAGTTGGTCAGTTGCTTCATGGCGCATCAGTACCATTCCATGGCGAACCCGCCATAGGCATCCAGGTGATGGGACTGCTTGAAACTCGCAATCTGGATTTCGACCATCTCCTTGTATTGTCGTGCAACGAAGGCTTCATGCCAAAAGGCGTAAATGACACGTCACTCATTCCCCACTCCGTGCGCAAGGCAAACGAACTGACCACCATAGAAAACAAGGTGGCCATCTATTCATATTACTACAATAGGTTGCTACAGCGCCCTGTAGACATATCAGTGGCATACAACAACAGCACCATGGGATCCAAATCCAATGAGATGAGCCGTTTCATGCTTCAGCATCTCCTTGAGAGCAAGCATTCGATAAGGCGGCTGTCTCTGATGTCTGGTCAGATGACACTCACATCAGAGAGACATCCCGTGGCCAAGGATGCAGAGGTTGTCAGACGCTTGAAAGAGCGCTTTGAGATTACCGACGACAATGGTGGCAGCACGCGGCCGCTGCTTAGTCCTACTGCCATCAATAAGTATATGTATTGCCCCATGAGATTTTATTATAATTATGTGTGTGGCATCAATGAATATCCAGATGAGGACATCACAGAAATAGACAGCATGATATTTGGCGATATCTTCCACTATGCAGCCGAACAGATGTACAGGTCAATTTGCCAGCACAATAATTCTTCGAGCATCACAACATACGACCTCAACACGTTCCGACAAAACAAGAAGTTAGTTGAATCATTGGTTGACGATGCCTTTAGGCATATCTTCTTCAATATCAAGAATGGCGCACATCCCAACTACAACGGCCTACAACTCATCAACCGTGAGGTTATCATGCGTTATGTGTACAAACTTATAGATATAGACATGCAGATGGCACCATTTGAGATTCTGGGTCTTGAAACCAAGGTTTGTAAGGTTTTGGATGTAGGTAGCGGCTCACTGCAGATGCAGACAAGCATAGGCGGTATCATCGACCGCCTCGACAGGGTTCAAGACCATGCTGGCATGCGTATCAGGGTGGTAGACTACAAGACAAGCGGCAAGAAACTAAAGACAGTGTCATCTGTTGACGACATTTTTAGCGCCACCGACCCCAACTCCTACTATCTTCAGACCTTCCTCTATAGCTGCATAGTGGCAGATGACCAATATGGCAAATATGGAAAGACACCTGTTAGTCCGGCACTGCTCTATATCCAGTTCGCCTCAAAGACCGATGATCCTACACTATACATTGACAAGCAGAAGGTTACCGACATTCGCCATTATTCTGAGCCATTCATGAGACATATTGAGAATGTGGCAAACGAAATCTTCTGTCCGTCCATAGACTTCAGTCATACCGCTATAGCAGATAGGTGTCGCCTTTGCCCCTTTGCCAAACTCTGCCAATAGTCACAGTCCTTATAGCACCAAAAATGTATGGATTATGGAAAAATCTAATATAAATAAAAAAAAAGAGGTAAAATATTTGGTAGATACAGAATAAATAACTACCTTTGCACCCGCAAATCAATAAGGATGCGCTTGTAGCTCAGTTGGTAGAGCACCTGACTCTTAATCAGGGTGTCCAGGGTTCGACCCCCTGCAGGCGTACTAAATAAAATATTTGCTTTGCGCTTGTAGCTCAGTTGGTAGAGCACCTGACTCTTAATCAGGGTGTCCAGGGTTCGACCCCCTGCAGGCGTACAGAAATAGCGGAAGTCTTTCGACCTCCGCTATTTTTTGTTTTATTGCTTAGTTGACTTCATGTTTATGCACCTGCCTACTATTGCAAAGGCATCGAAGCCGCCTACATTGCAAGTCATCGAAAACCTCCTACATTGCAAAGGCATTGAAGCCACCATCTACCACAGCCACTGTGCCCGTAACAAACTTTGATGCGTCGCTCATGAGATAATGGATGGTGCCGCATAGTTCCTCTGGGTCACCCATTCTGCCAAACGGAGTTTGTCTTATCACATCTTGTCCACGCTGTGTATAGCTACCATCTGGATTAGTCAGCAGTGAGCGGTTCTGCTCAGTGATGAAGAATCCTGGAGCTATGGCATTCACCCTAATACCCTCGCCAAATTTCTTTGCGCACTCGGTGGCCATGAAAGCAGTGAAATTGCTGATGCCCGCCTTGGCGGCAGCATAGCCGCATACACGTGTCATCGGACGGAACGAGGCCATAGAAGAGAAATTGATAATGGCTCCCCTGCCCTGCTCCACCATAGGTTTTAGAAATACCTGTGTGGGTATCACAGTGCCTGTAAGATTGAGATTGAGCACGGTTTGAAACTGCTCAGGGTCGAGGTCAAAGAATGTCTTGTCGGGAGCGATAGTAGCTCCAGCCATGTTACCTCCTGCGGCATTGAGCAGGGTATCCACACGTCCGTATTTATCCATAATCCACTGCAGGTTACCCTCCAAGATCTTCTTGTTCATCACATCCGTCTTGAGGAAATCGCATATACCCCCATCCTTACGTATGCTCTCTGCTATCTGGTTGCCCACATCCTCCTTGCGTCCCATGATAATTACTTTGGCGCCATTGATGGCCAGATATCTGGCTATGGCTCTACCCAGCACACCAGTGCCACCTGTAATCACAGTCACATTATCCTTAATATCAAATAGATTTGTCATAGTTCGTTATAATTAGTTCGTTATAATTAATTTGTTATTATTGTCTTATTCCTTTATGGCTCTGAGCACGCCTTCCACCTGTGCCAGCGCATACATGCGTCCCAGAAACGAATAGCCAGCGTTGTATCCTCTCTCCTCGTCTCCAAGCATGGTCATGCCATGATCTACTCTCATGGGCAATTGCGGATTGGTTTTCTCAAAGATCTTTGCCAATTTCACGATGTCTGCTCTTCCTCCTAAGTGAGAGGCCTCAGTGAAATCGCCATTTGGATATATTTGGCATGAGCGCAAATGCACGAAATGAGTTCGAGATGCATATTTGCGTGCCAGCATCTGCACGTCGTTATGTGCTCCTGCTGAGAGCGAACCAGCACAGAATGTGAGTCCATTGTGTGGGTTATCCACGGCATTGAGGAACCATTCTATGTCGCTGTCGCAGGTAACGATGCGTGGCAGTCCAAGAATAGGATATGGTGGGTCATCAGGATGCACACACATATTGATACCGCACTCGTCGCAAACGGGCATGATAGCACTGAGGAAATATTTCATGTTTTCTCTCAGTTTGTCGGTGTCTATGTCTTTGTATAAATCCAGCAAACGGCGGAATAGTTCCACAGGGTGTTTCTCCCCCTCTTTGAAGTTGCCGCTCACAAATCCCTGTGTTTTGATTACTATATTCTCTATCAGTTGCTGCTCCTGTTCTTGGGTCATGGTTTGTTTTATGGTCTCTACTTCTGCCAGTATATCCCTCTCCACACCCTCTATTTTGAATTTGCGCCAATCCTCTACTGCTCCTTCTCTTTTGAGTATGTGAATATCGAAATAAGCAAAGTGTGCAAATGAGAAATAGAGGTTTGAAGTGCCATCTGCATTTGGGTGCATCAAGTCTGTGCGTGCCCAATCGAGCACAGGCATGAAATTATAGCATATTGTGTGTATGCCCTCAGCAGCCAGATTGCGCATGCTCTGCTTGTATATCTCTATTTGTTCGTCTCGGTCGGGTCCGCCATACTTGATTGTTTCTGTCACTGGTAGGCTTTCCACCACGCTCCATCTCAGTCCATGTCTTTCGATATACGACCTCAGTTCGTTAATTTTCTCTCTTGTCCATACCTCTCCGAGAGGCACGTCGTGGAGTGCGGTTACTATTCCTTCCACCCCGATTTGTTTTAGCATGGCAAGCGTGATCTTGTCGTTCTTGCCAAACCATCTCCAAGTCTTTTCCATTTTAAATTGTTTTGTTGTTGTTATGATAAATAATTGTCTTTGATATTATGTTAGATGTCTTGTCAGTAAGGCACATCCAAGGAACTCATCACTGGTCCGCCAAGTGGGTCGAAATCCGGATCTCCGTTGGCAATGTTGTCACGGTCGCCATTTATTTTCGATCCGATAATCTCACCATCATTATCGTCTTTTCTTCTTGAGAAACGCGACTCTTCAGGATTTTCGAAACGTGTAAACTCACCCCTGAAATTTAGCAGCACATCACCAGTGGCACCTTTTCTGTGTTTTGCAATGATTATCTGTGCCATGCCTCTCAGGTCGTGTCCGTGCTCATCCTGATATATATGATAATATTCTGGTCTGTGCACAAAGAGCACCATATCGGCATCCTGCTCTATGGCTCCCGACTCTCGCAGGTCGCTGAGTTGCGGTCTTTTGCCCTCCAGTCCCTCTCTCGATTCCACTCCACGGTTGAGCTGACTGAGTGCGATGATTGGAATATCCAGTTCCTTTGCCAGTCCCTTGAGCGAGCGTGATATTGTTGACACCTCTTCCTGTCGGCTGCTGAAACGCATTCCGTTGGCATTCATGAGCTGCAGATAGTCAATCATAATTATGCCTATATTATGCTCTTTTTTCAGTCGTCGAGCCTTGGTGCGCAGTTCAAATACCGACAGTCCTGGTGTATCGTCAACAAAGAGCGGTGCCCCCAGCAGTTTATTCAGTCGTTTGTCCAGTCTCTCCCATTCATCAGCCTGTAGTTGTCCGTTTAGGATTTTGCTTCCCTGTATCTCGCATACATTAGAAATAAGTCTATTCACAAGTTGCACATTGCTCATTTCCAATGAGAAGAAGGCCATTGGCACCTTAGCATCAGCGGCAATATTCTTGGCCATAGAGAGAGCAAACGAGGTCTTTCCCATTGCAGGTCGCCCTGCTATGATAATAAGATCAGATGATTGCCATCCGCTAGTAATATCATCCAGTTTATGATACCCTGTGGGCACACCTGTCAGTCCTCCCTTGTTTGCTGCGGCTTTCTGTATCACCTTCACTGCATTATCTATCACAGGATCTATCTGTGTATAGTCCTTTTTCATGTTTCGCTGCGAGAGTTCAAACAAACTACCTTCAGCCTCCTGCATGAGGTCGTCGGTATCCACGGTATCATCGAAAGCCTTTGTCTGTACCATGCTTGCAAAACTGATTAATTGTCTGGCAAGTGATTTCTGCGCTATTATCCTGGCATGGTATTCGATATTTGCCGATGTAGACACATGTGATGAGATGTCTGAGAGATAGAAATAACCGCCTGCCTCGTCTAACTCTCCATTGGATGCCAACTTTTCGTGCACTGTAAGCAAGTCTACGGGTTGCTCGAGTATGCTCAGTTCTTGTATTGCAGCATAAATTTTCTGGTGCTTAGGGTCATAGAAACTTTGTGGTGTCAGCATCTCGCAGACCACAGGGTAAGCGTCTTTATCAATCATGAGAGCTCCAATCACTGCTTTCTCCACCTGCAGTGCCTGAGGCATGAGGTGTCCGTAAATCTGGTCGATGGGCTGAGTGTTCTTCGCTCTTCTTCGTTTGTCGTTTTGTTCTGCCATAATATATATATAATGTGTATGGATCGAATTGTGATTGTTTCGACTGCAAAGATAGCAAAAAAAACTATAACCACCATATCAAAAAAATACAAATATCAGTATATAAATACGTATTATTGAAAAAAAAGCATTATCTTTGTCGGCATGATACGTATAACACCATCCAAAATAAACTTAGGTCTCAATGTAGTGGGTCGACGTGCCGATGGCTATCATGATCTGGAGACCGTTTTTTACCCAGTCAATATCTGCGATAGTCTTGAGATCACGGATATGGACCACCGCTTTCCTTTACCCAGCGATATAGACATTCATGTGTATAACACCCCACGTTTGTGTGCCGACGAAGACAACATCATCGTGAAGGCATATAGGTTGCTGTCACAACATTTCACCCTGCCACGCATTCATGCACACCTTTTCAAGGAGATACCATCTCAGGCCGGCATGGGGGGTGGCAGCAGCGATGGCACGGCCATGCTATTGCTACTTAATGAGCGCTGCCGTTTGGGGCTTTCAAATGATCAGTTGATTGACTATGCCCGACAGTTGGGCGCCGACTGCCCCTTCTTTGTGCTGCAGCGCGCTGCTTATGCCGAGGGAATAGGCGAAAGGCTCACCCCCATTAACCTCAACCTCTCCGATTATTACCTCTTGGTGGTGAAACCCGAAGTAAGCGTGAGCACCCGCGAGGCTTTCGCCCTGATCACTCCACAACGTCCGCCGATATGCTGCCGTGAGGTGGTAACGGGCATGCCCATCAGCCAGTGGCGCCATCATCTCACCAATGATTTTGAGACGAGCGTGTTTGCACAATATCCACAACTGAATGAAATAAAATCCCAACTCTATGCTGGCGGTGCCATATATGCAGCCATGACAGGTAGCGGCAGCAGCCTCTTTGGCATTTTTTCCACTCATGCAGAGGCAGAGAGTGCTTATTCGTGCAGTCCCCTACTCTCATCCTGCGCCCATTGGGTAGTCAAAATGCTTTAGGCATCATGCCCGATGCCGATATTTTACCATCACTTTGGTAGATGGGTTGTGGGATAGAGCAAGATGCCATGCTAATCATAACAAATGAGGATTGCATGGAAAAATAAATACCATTACCTTTGCACCCATAAAATTATAACATGCAAAGATAATGAACAAGAATTTGATTTCTGCAATGATGGTCATGGCATTGTGCATACCCGCAACCGCATCCATCACAACCAATGTAAGTAATGAAAGGACATCGGCGGCCGCCGACTCATCACGCATCGTCGACCTCGACGAGGTGGTAGTGGTTTCGCACCCAAAGGAGGGGGTACGACTCAGACAGCAACCACTGGCAAGCACCGTGCTTACCGACCGTTCGCTACAGCGTATCGGAGCCAAGAGTATCAGCGGCATAACGGGATATGTGCCATCTCTGATGATACCATCATACGGTTCGCGCATCACCTCATCCATGTATATCAGAGGCATTGGTTCGCGCAGCGGCGCTTCTGCAGTGGGAGTCTATTACGACCATATACCACTTGTTAACAAGTCGGCACATAATTTTCACCTAATGCAGATGGACCGCATAGACGTGCTCAGAGGGCCGCAATCTACACTATATGGCATCAACAGCGAAGGTGGTCTCATCAGAACATATTCTAAGAATCCTCTCAACTATTCAGGCACCGACATCAAGACAAGCATCGGCAGTAGGGGCACGGCAGATGTGGAAGTGGCTCATTATCATCGCCCTTCTGACAAGATGGCGTTTTCGGCAGGAGTGTTTTATAATGGTCAGCGTGGCTTCTTCGATAATGACAACCTAAACAAAAAGGCAGACCGCAGCAATGAATTGGGCGGACGCATGAGATTCCTGCTCACACCAAGCACCAAGTGGACCATTGACCTCACCGCCGACTGGCAGTATACAAATCAGAACGCCTTCCCCTACGGCGAATATCATTACGACAACGACTCGTGGGACAACCCCTCCACCACATTCCTAAACGGATATAAGAGACAGATGATTATAACCGGTCTAAATATAAGCCACAAGACCGACTCCTACAAGTGGACATCCACCACCAGTTGGCAATTTGTGGACGATGATATGGACATGGATCAAGACTATCTCGCCGCAGACTATCTCAGGCTGGAGCAACGACAGAAAATGAATGCCCTAACACAGGAGCTCACCCTAAGATGGTATAACAACCCACGATGGAACCACACATGGGGTTTGTTCGGCAGTCATCAGTGGTTGCATACCGATGGTCCCGTATCGTTCGGCAAAGATATGAACAGCATGGTGGCTACCAATATATCACGAGCACTGGCAGCCATAGGTATGCCAGCAGCAATGGCCAACAGCATTGGTATCAGCGACAACAGCGTGCCAGGCACCTTCCACACACCAGAGTCAAACATCGGCATCTATCACCAGTCAGAACTGGCTCTTACCAGTAAACTCAGCGCCACACTCGGCCTACGCTACGACATGCAGCACATATCCATAGACTATGATACATACGCCACCTTTAACCTCTCAATGACAGCACGCGGCAATACCATAGTGCGCAATTATCGCTCCGCATTGCAGAACTCAACATCTGAAACCTATCATCAGTTGCTGCCCAAACTGGCACTCAAATATGATATAGACAATACAGGATCCAATCTCTATGCCACTGTGAGCAAGGGATATCGCTCTGGCGGCTACAACCTCCAGATGTTTTCTGATATCTTCCAAACCGAACAGCAGCAGATGGGACGAGAGATGATGGGCATGATGACCGGCGACCTGGAGAAAACGCATACCGATGATGATTATAACAAGGTAAACAACACTATCAGTTACCGTCCCGAGGAGAGCTGGAACTATGAAATAGGCACCCATCTAAACCTCTTTGGCGGCGCAGTACATGCCGATGCCTCTCTCTTCTGGATGCAGGTACGAAATCAGCAATTGTCGGTCATGGCAGGCAATTATGGTTATGGTCGCATGATGGTCAACGCAGGCAAGACACGCAGCATAGGTGCTGAGGTTGCAGTCAGCGGTCAGGCACTCTCCGACCATCTCACATGGGCAGCCACCTATGCCTACACTCGTTCCACATTCGAGAACTGCGGCGACAGCGTGAGGGTACCATTTGTGCCACTCCATTCCTTCTCTGCATTGATAGACTATAGCATAGACACCCATACCAAATGTCTGAAGTCCATCACCATTGGTGCCGACATCAAAGGTAACGGTGATATATGGTGGGACGCCGCCAACACCCACAAGCAGGATTTCTATGCCGTATTGGGTGCCCATGCAATGGCCGACTTTGGTACACTGAAGATTAATCTCTGGGCACGCAATCTTACCGATACAAAATACAACACCTTCCTTGTAGAGAGCAAGATAGACGGCACTCCGCGCACATTCTCACAGCGCTCCCTGCCGATTCAATTAGGATTAGACATGACCATACATCTTTAATAATTGCAGGAGATGCGGCCACTCGCCGCATCTCCTGACGTTTATGGTAACGCAATCCACATTCAGTCGCACCTAAACTCGCGTTTTGCATCGAAGCATGGACATAGTTTGGGTGTTGTTCCCGCCAAGCCTCTCAACGATGCTCAACCGACAACAAACCGAGAGCAATGTCAAACTTGTTTGAACATTGCCGAGGTGCGAAGGAGGAAGAGATGTGCATCATGAGGTGCTTCCCTGTCAACTCCCAGCTGCAAGACGCAGGTTTTTCTCCCTTTTTCTTTGTCCTTTCGATTTTTATTTGTAATTTTGCGGTGATAAATCATTAATGCGATGAATAAAGATGTTTTAGAACATATTGAAGATACTGTTAGGGATATTAAGCCTAATACCCCATCCTCGCTTTGCTTGATTGAAGTCTGCCATTCCAAGGCAAGCCGTTATTGTCTGGTTTCTTGGCTTATCTTATTGG
>JALFPC010000062.1 GCA_022782305.1 Prevotella sp.
GTCTTTGACTCTCAGGAGGCTGCCTGCGAGGGGATACTCGGTGGTAAAGTGGGCAGCGGCGACTGCGTGGTTATCACTCATGAGGGACCAAAGGGTGGTCCAGGCATGCAGGAGATGCTATACCCTACATCTTATATAAAGAGCATGCACCTCGGAAAGGAATGCGCACTGATTACCGACGGACGATTCTCGGGAGGTACAAGCGGACTGAGCATCGGACATATATCCCCAGAGGCTGCGGCAGGAGGAAATATTGGCAAAATCATTGATGGAGATATCATAGAGATTGATATACCCAACAGAAGTATCAACGTAAAACTCAGCGATGAGCAACTGGCTGCCAGAAAACAGCGACCACTTACCCGCGACCGCAAGGTGAGCAAGGCGCTCAGAGCTTATGCGCAGAGCGTTAGCTCGGCAGACAAGGGCGGAGTGAGAGTGATTAATGATTAATGATTATTGATTATTGATTATTATTCGCAAGCTCATCAAGCTAAAGCAAGTGATTAATGATTAATGATGCCAAGTGACAATGTCCAGTGACGAAAAGAATAACCATAAAGAATAATGAATAAAGAAACGATAACAGGTGCAGAAGCGCTGATGAGAGCCCTTGTCAACGAGGGAGTAACCACAATTTTTGGATACCCCGGTGGCTCCATCATGCCAGTCTTTGATGCACTCTATGATTATACGAGAGGCGAAAAGAAAGCCTTCAACCACATATTGGTAAGACACGAGCAGGCGGCTGCCCATGCCGCTGAAGGATATGCAAGGGTGAGCGGCAATGTGGGCGTATGCCTGGTGACCAGCGGCCCCGGTGCCACCAACACACTGACAGGTGTGGCAGATGCCATGATGGACTCCACTCCTATGGTGGTGATAGCTGGACAGGTGGGGGTAGGAGTGCTCGGTACAGATGCATTCCAAGAGGTAGACCTGGTGGGTGTGGCACAACCTATATCCAAATGGAGTTATCAGATTAGAAGACCAGAAGATGTGGCATGGGCTGTGAGCAGGGCTTTCTATATAGCACGCTCCGGCAGACCAGGACCCGTGGTGCTCGACTTCCCCAAAAACGCACAAGTGCATACTACCGAATGGCAACCGAAGCATGTTGACTTCGTGAGAAGCTATATGCCTTATCCAAAACTTAACCTGGAGGCAGTGGCAAAAGCGGCTGACATAATAAATAATGCCAAGAAACCGCTGGCACTGGTGGGACAGGGCGTGGAACTGGGTAACGCACAGAATGAACTCGTCGATTTCCTCGAGAAGGCTGACATACCTGCTGCACGCACATTGTTAGGACTATCGGCACTGCCATCAAACCATCCTCTCAATATGGGTATGCTCGGCATGCATGGCAACTATGCTCCAAACGTGAAAGAACAGGAGTGCGACGTGATTATCGCCATTGGCATGAGATTTAGCGACAGAGTGACGGGACTGCAGTCTACATACGCTAAGCAGGCCAAGATAATCCATCTGGATATAGACCACTCGGAGATAGACAAATGTATCAAGACCGATGTGGCAGTGATAGCAGACTGCAAGGAGTCGCTGCCTGCCATAACCAAACTGCTCAACAAGGCCGAGCATCGTGAATGGCGAGACTCATTTGCTAAGTATGACGAGATGGAGAGAAAACAGGTGATAGAACCTGCCATCCATCCAACAGAAGGACCTCTGCTAATGGGAGAGGTGGTGAACGCAGTGGCTGAGGCTACCAAGGGCGAGGCCGTGCTCGTGACAGACGTGGGACAAAACCAAATGTTTTCAAGCAGATATTTCAAATATCATCGCAACAGGTCTATAGTGACCAGCGGCGGACTCGGTACTATGGGATACGGCATCCCTGCAGCCATAGGAGCTACATTCGGAGCACCAGAAAGAACCGTTTGCATGTTTTGCGGCGACGGAGGATTTCAGATGAGCATACAGGAACTCGGCACTATCATGGAACAGCAGGCGCCTGTAAAGATGATACTGCTCAACAATAATTATCTGGGCAACGTGAGACAATGGCAAGACATGTTTTTCAATAGACGTAAGTCATTTACAAAAATGCTCAACCCATGCTATGAGCAAGTGGCTGCAGCATACGGCATTGAATACCAAGCGGTGACAGAAAGAGAACAACTGCAGGATGCTATCAAACGTATGCTTAACACCGATGGACCTTTCATCATGGAATGTGCCATCAAGGAAGACGACAACGTGCTGCCTATGACTCCTCCAGGAAAATCCGTTGACGAGATGCTACTCGAGATATAACTTTTTTATTTATTATCATGACAGAAGAAAAGACTTTATATACATTGCTCGTTTATTCAGAGAATATTGCAGGTATACTCAACCAGATAACGGCTGTGTTTACCCGCAGGCAGGTCAACATCGAAAGCCTCAATGTGTCGGCTTCAAGCATACCTGGGCTGCATAAGTACACCATAACGGCATGGAGCAATGAAGACCAGATAACAAAGATTACAAGGCAGATAGAGAAAAAAATCGATGTGGTGAAGGCCACATTCTATCGCGATGAGGAACTCTATATCCGTGAGACAGGACTATATAAACTCTCTACCCCAGACGTGATGGCAAATCCCGAGATTTCGCGCACCGTAAGGCGCAACGATGCTTTCATTACAGAGGTAAACCCCATATACGTGATTGTGATGAAGAGCGGACGCACAGAGGAAATCATGACCCTGTATGACAAACTCAATGCCTTTGGATGCATACTACAGTATACAAGATCAGGCCGCATTGCCGTGACACGTAGCACTCAGGAGGAGGTAAGCAAATATCTTGAGGATAGAGAAAACGACAGATGATTTTATTTTATTTGTAACTCAGTCACATTATGAATAACAACCACGATAAGACCATTGGCAAAGTGGGTAAATACAGATTTGCCGCAGAACCATTCCATTGCGACTGTACACACCGCCTCTTTATGGGGCATCTCGGCAACCATCTCCTCAATGCCGCTGACTTCCACTCTAAAGACCGTGGATTCGGCATGGACTATCTAAACCCACGCAATATGACATGGGTGCTCTCGAGACTGGCAATAGAAATGAACGATATGCCACCACAATATTCCGATTTTGATGTGGAAACATGGGTGGAGAGTGCAATGAGATATTTCACCAACAGAAATTTCAGGATTGCTGCACCAGATGGCAAAACATACGGATATGGAAAGAGTATATGGGCCCTCATAGATACAGACAACAGACAGCCACAGGACATTCTCGCCATCAAAGACGGAGAAATAAAACAATGGATAGAGTGCCAAAAGGAGTGTCCCATTGAAAGAGGTTCGAGAGTGAAAATGGGCGACAATGCAAGGCTCACAAGAACCATCGACACATATTATAATGATATAGACGTGAATGGACATGTAAACTCCATCAAGTATATAGAACATGTGCTCGACCTCTTCCCTATAGAAATCTATAATGACTATATACTCAAGAGACTTGATATTGCATACGTAGCCGAAAGCAGATTTGGAGACCAACTGTCCTTCTGGATTGAAGATGCAGAACAGCAGACAGAACAAACAAAAGAATACTCCATACGTATTACAAAAGGTGAAAAAGATGCGCAAAATAGTGTCGAAGTGTGCAGATGTAGGCTTTGTTTTGTAAAAAGATGAAAGTATTTTTGGTTGTTTCGTAATAAATGCGTATTTTTGCAAACTGAAATAGATAATATAATAACCGAATATATGCCCGCTTCAGCAGGTGACAAACAAAAAACTAATAAATTATGGCAGAAATGAATTTTGGTGGCGTTATCGAAACTGTTGTCACCAACAAAGAATTTTCATTGGAAAAAGCACGTGAAGTATTGAAAAACGAAACTATAGCTGTTATCGGTTATGGTATTCAGGGACCTGGTCAGGCTGGTAACCTGCGCGACAACGGATTCAACGTTATCGTGGGACAGCGTCAGGGTAAAACCTATGACAAGGCCGTGGCTGACGGATGGGTGCCTGGCAAAACACTCTTCTCTATCGAAGAGGCCGCCGAAAAGGGTACCATCATCTGTATGCTCCTCTCTGATGCAGGACAGATTCAGGCTTGGCCTACCATCAAACAGTATCTCACAAAGGGTAAGACTCTCTACTATTCTCATGGTTTCGCCATCAACTGGAACGACCGTACTGGAGTGGTACCACCAGAGGATATTGACGTGATCATGGTGGCTCCTAAGGGTAGCGGCACATCGCTCCGCACCATGTTCCTCGAAGGACGCGGACTCAACTGCTCATACGCCGTTTATCAAGATGCTTCTGGCAATGCCGAAGAAAAAACAATCGCATTCGGTATCGGTATCGGTGCAGGATATATGTTTAAGACTACATTCCAGCGTGAGGCTACCTCTGACCTTACCGGTGAGCGCGGTTCACTCATGGGTGCCATCGAGGGTCTGCTCGAGGCTCAGTACGATGTGCTCCGCGAGCATGGACACTCTCCTTCTGAGGCTTTCAACGAAACCGTAGAGGAACTGACACAGAGCCTCATGCCTCTGTTTGCACAGAAAGGTATGGATTGGATGTATGCCAACTGCTCTACAACAGCACAAAGAGGCGCGCTCGACTGGGCTCCACGATTCCGCGATGCCATCAAGCCAGTTATGGAGTGGCTCTACCTCTCTGTACAGAGCGGAAACGAGGCTCAGATATCTATAGACAGCAACTCTAAGGCTGACTATCGCGATGGTCTCAACAAGGAGCTCGAGGCTATGCGCAACAAGGAAATGTGGCGCGCCGCAGAGACAGTAAGACAGTTGCGTCCTGAGAATAATGACTAATCAACATATTCTCTGATTATGAAAAGCGATCCAAAGGAGTGCCTGTATTGCCAAAACAACGACACTCTACACAACTTGATGATCGAAGTGGCAAAACTCAGTGTTAGTCGTATGTTCATATTCAAGGAGCAGACATATCACGGACGTTGCCTCGTGGCTTACGATAAGCATGTGGATGACCTCAACTTGCTCAGCGATGAAGAGAGAAATGCCTTTATGTCTGATGTAGCCAAGGTGACACGTGCCATGCAGAAAGTGTTTAATCCTGACAAGATTAACTATGGCGCTTATTCTGATACACTCGAACATCTCCACTTCCATCTCATACCTAAGTATGTGGGAGGTCCCGACTTCGGTGGAGTCTTCCAGATGAACCCCAAGCAGGTTTATCTCACTGACGAGGAGTATGCCAAGATGGCTGAGGACCTCAAAAAGGCTCTTTGATCATATTCCCAGTGATTATTCATTTATCATTATTATTAGAAGGTGCAGCAAACAACTGCACCTTCAATTATTATATCTCTATCTAAATTACCGATTAGGGTTAAAATCTCACCTTAATTCAGAAAAAAGCAGCAAATACATACAAGGACAAAAAGGACAATGCTTGTTTGGTTTTTATTTCATATTTTTGCAAACGTATCATGAAACTATATGTTTCTGAAAAGAATCTAAAACAATATTACATACTAATTA